>CAMLLE010000015.1 GCA_946480555.1 uncultured Verrucomicrobia subdivision 3 bacterium | reverse complement strand
CCAATCCTGTGGATTCCCACCTCGACGACTAAAATCTCTTTTGCTCGGGTTTAAATCCCTGTCCGTGTCGCCGCCGACGAATGTTGGCGGACCGGCTCTGGGGAATAGCCCGGTTCAGCCCATCAAAGCGCGAACTGCGCTCTGCTCCGCTCCAGCGCAAAACGCCGATAGAATTCAACAAATCTGCGAACGCTTGTGTGAGACGAATCCTCTAGTTTGCAGCCGTCTTGTTGAGATGGCCTTCGTGTTTGAATGCGAAGACGGGGCCGGAAAATGGTGGCAGGCAAATGCAGATTTTAAGCACGTAGTAGTTGGTTCATATACGTCAGGTGCGGCATCCTTGGTTCGGGATGCCGCACTTTTTTCGCCCGCGCTTCGAGACTGACCCTTTCTTGGCTGGTCGCTTGGCCAAAATCGGGCAAAAGATTCTCCATCATCTCCGTTCAATCCGGTCGTCGGCTTTCCGATAAATGCTTTGCTGTTTCCTTGGATGATGGCTGCGGCGGCTGCGTCAACCGCCGGGCGTCCAGGGAGGCGGCGCGAAACATCATGAACATCGAGCAGATCCCCGACCGGGTTTGGCTTACGATCCTCAGCAGCGATGCTCCCCTCGATTGTGAGTTCCTGGCCCTCAGTTTGTTTTTCACCAACGTCCGGCGCCGGCATCGCACGCATGCCAGTCCGCCCGCGGAACTCGTCAAGGACATCCGAGCTTTCTTCAACAAATATGCCGCCCTCCCCGCCACTCAACGAGACCTCGCCAAACTCCTCAAACTCGGAGGCCACCATGCCTAATCGCCTTCTTCCGCTCAGCGAAGTTGCCGCCAAGATCAAAGCCGGACAGCCGTTGTTGCTCGCCGCCGATGAATCGCTGCTTCGACAGTTGCCCGCCGGAAACTGGATCGGCGGCACCATTCCTTACTTCATGGATGTAGATGGCGGCTGCCTTTGCAGGGACCGCATTTTTGCGACCGAACTCCCCGGTTTCATTTCCGACGTTCGGGTGATGACATTTGACCGCGCCACATTGCCGGACATCAACACGGGTGCCGACATCCAGGACGTCAGCATCGTGATTCTGCCCGCCAACAGCGGAGTGCATGTGGACTTCGCGTTGAACGCGCCCAAGTATGTCGGCTTTGCCACGCATCCGGTGATTGGCTGGATTGCGGGCGTCGATCTAAGCGAACTCGCCACCGCCACGCCGAAGGTATTTGGCGGCAAACCCGAAGCACTGGAAGAGTCCGCCGTCGTGCTGCGCTTCCGCGTTCCGGACAACAAATACGCCCACATCAGCATCCTGAACCTGTTCCGCCAGGGGGGCGGCGACGTGATTCAATTTCCGAACAGTGGATTCTCGGCTGAAGAAGCCATCGTCAACGGCCAGCGCTGCAACTTTGCTGAGTATCTCACGCGGATTGGCGCCGACACCAAGCTCCCGCTCGTGGCGAACTACTGCGGCGCGTCGGTGAACGTGAGTTTCAAGGCCGTGGACGCAGCCGCCGGCAAAGTGGAATTCTACGCGCCGGTCTGGCCGGGCACCGATTACAAGCTTGCGGCACCGATCGGCGATTACGTGACGGAGTTTGAATCGCGCTTGAAGCAGATCAGTTCGGACAAAATCGTTTTCTCCTGCAACTGCATCCTGAATTACCTCTACGGCGGACTCGAAGGCCGCCAGACCGGAGCGATTGTGGGCCCGATCACCTTTGGCGAAATCGCGTATCAATTGCTGAACCAAACCATGGCCTGCATCAGCTTCGAAGACCTTGGCTGAGTTGGCAGGATGGGAACATTCAACTTCGAACATTCAATGAACGTTGAGCGTTGAATGTTCATTGTTGAATGTTCCCGTTCACAAAGCAGCGTTGGCAGAGATGTGAACTTCTGGTTAAGTTCACGACTCAATGCCCACGTTCAGCAACATTGCCGCGTATAAATTCGCGCCGCTCTCGGATCTCGGTCCGTTGCGCGGACGCCTGCTCAGCCTGTGCAAATCCTGGAGCTTGCGCGGCACCATTCTCCTCAGCGCCGAAGGCATCAACCTGTTCGTCGCCGGCGCGCCGGACAGAATCGAACTTCTCCTCAGCGAACTGCGATCGATTCCCGGCCTGGCCGATCTCGAAGTCAAAATCAGTGAGAGCGATCATCAGCCATTCAATCGCATGCTGGTGCGGCTGAAAAAGGAAATCATCGCGTTCGGCGTGGAAGGCATTTCACCGGGCAAACACACTTCGCCCAAGCTGCCACCGAAAAAGCTCAAAGAATGGCTCGACGAAGGACGGCCCGTCACGCTGCTCGACACGCGCAACGATTACGAAGTGAAACTCGGCACGTTCAAGAACGCATTGCCGATCGGCGTGGATCATTTCCGCGATTTTCCGGCTGCCGTGCGGAAACTTCCGCCGCAGATGAAGGAACAGCCGATTGTGATGTTCTGCACCGGCGGCATCCGCTGCGAGAAGGCCGGACCGTTCATGGAACGCGAAGGCTTCAAAAACATTTTCCAGCTCGAAGGCGGCATCCTGAAGTACTTCGAGGAATGCGGCGGTGCGCATTATGACGGCGAGTGTTTCGTATTCGACCAGCGCGTGGGCGTGGATCCCTCCCTGCACGAAACTGATTCCACGCAATGCTTCGTCTGCCTGACGCCGCTCAGCAAAGCGGAACAGGAGGACGGCCGTTACGTCCCGGGCAAGTCGTGCCCGCATTGTTTCAAGACGCCCGAACAGGCGATGGCTGCTTTGATCGAAGAACGGCACGCAGCGATTCGGCGCGCCACGACGCCGCTGCCGGGCAGCCTGCCATACGACAATTTCCGGCCCGTCAATGTGCCCGAGGATTGCGATGGCGCCACATTGCTCGATGCACTTTGCCGCGTGGTGCGGCACATCCCGCGGAGCGAATCGGTGCAGCAATGCGAGCGCGGCTTGATTCTGGATTTCGCGCATCAGCCGTGTTCCGCCAATCGCAGCGTGCGCGCAGGCGAACGGTATTTTCACAAGTTCCCCGATGTGCTTGAACCCGCGGTGAACGGGAGCATCCGCGTGCTGCACGAAGACGAGGCGATCATTGTGCTGAACAAGCCCGCGCCGTTGCCCATGCACGCCGGCGGGCGGTTCAACCGCAACACGCTGCAATACATCCTCAACGTGGTCTATCATCCCGAGATACCGAAGCAGGCACACCGGCTCGACGCGAACACGACCGGCGTGGTGCTGCTCACGCGAACGCGGCATTTCGCGGCACTGCTGCAGCCGCAGTTTGCGCGGGGCGAGGTGGAGAAGCTCTACCTCGTGAAGACACAGGGGCATCCGCGCGAAGACGCGTTCAGCTGCGACGCGCCGATCAGCGCGGAACCGGGCGAGGTCGGAACGCGCGAAATTGATTTCGAGGCCGGACTGCCATCGCAAACGAACTTCAAGGTGCTGAAGCGAAATGCCGATGGCACGGCGCTGCTGGAGGCGCGTCCGCTGACCGGCCGCACGAATCAAATCCGCGTGCATCTCTGGCACCTGGGATTTCCCGTGTGCGGCGATGCGGTCTATTTGCCGGGGAAAGTTCTCGGCGAAACACAGACGCTCGCACCTTCTGACGCGCCGTTGTGCCTGCATTCGTGGCGCGTGCGTTTCGTGCATCCACTCACACGCAAACCGGTGGAATTCACCGCCCCACCGCCAGACTGGTCAGGACACAGGTTGGGCGCGCCTCTCCGAGCGCGCCGCCGCGATTCATTTCGTAACCGTAAGAAGACCGGTACCCGGCGCGCGCGGAGCGACGCGCGCTACCCGGCGGTGCTCTGGCGTATCCGATAATCCAGCGCCACACTGAGTCCCAATCGATGCGGAAAAGTGGCGACCAGCGTGACACCAAGGAAAACGCCGAACACGTAAGGCCAGCCGGATTCGGAACCGCGACCGACGAAGAAGACGACGACCAGCGGCACCATGAACAACACGCGATCCGCAAACAGCAACAACGCCCAGAGATCGCCCTGGTTCTCCAGATAAGTCAGGCCGCACGCCGGACAGCTTTCGCGCAACTTGGACCAGCGCTGAAACAGCGCGCCTTCGCCGCAGCGCGGACATTTGCGATGCAGCCCGCGGCTCAGCAAGGTTTTCCAGTTCAGATCAGCGCCAGCCATGGGTGCACTGTAGCCGCAGCGGATGCCGTGTCCAGAGGAGCAAGTTTGTTGAAATAAGTTCCCGGGGGTGCCCGCCAGCTCAAAGTGATTTCAAAAACTTGATCAGCGCTGCGCGTTCCTCGGCGGACATGGCGCGGAAAAGCTGCCTCGCAGTTTCAGCTTCGCCGCCGTGCCACAGAATCGCTTCTTCAAGACTGCGGGCCCGGCCATCGTGAAGATACGCTTCGCCGCCGCTCACTCCCGCGGTTAGACCGATATTCCAGAGCGGTGGCGTGCGCCATTCCGCACCCGCAGCGCCCGCCTCACCCATGTTGTCGGCCAGGCCGGCGCCCATGTCGTGCAGAAGCAGATCGGTGTAAGGATGAATGGTCTGGCTGCGAACTTCCGTCATCGGATGGAACGCGCTGGTCGTGAGAGTGGGCGTATGGCACTTCGCACAATCGGCGCTGGCGAATAGTTGTTCGCCGTGCAACGCCCGCGGGTCATTCATGTCGCGACGCGCGCCAACTCCAAGAAGCGCAACGTAACGCGTCATTTGATCGAGTTCGGGAATTGAAACCTCAGGTGCGCTGTTCGTCGTTTCGCCATCCAGCATTGGGAATATCGCCGTGCTGACACCGAGATCCGAATTGAGCGCGCCCGCAATCTGATGGCTGAGGCGAGCCTTGCCGCCCTTGTAATTGAACCGTCCCAGCCGTCGATGCCCCGTTTCCGGATCGGTCACAATCTGCAGCCGGCCAGAAATGCCATCCGCATTCGCATCGTCTGGATCCGCCAGCGCAGCGATCGTGCTTTCGCTGACTGCTTCGATCAGTCCCATGCCGACGAGTTGCGGCGCAACGCGCACAGAAAAATACGACGGCACGATTCCCTGGAATGCATAATTGGGTTTGCGCAATGAATAGGAAGTTCCGTCGCCATACTGGCCCGCGCTTTCGGTATAGCTCGCAATCGTCACACTGCCTTCGGCGGCCCCGCTGGACATCTGTGGCTGCAGGACATTACCGAGAGCTGGATGCGGCAAACCACTGGCGTTGCTTCCCACCTTTACGACGCTTTGCAGCATCGGCGCGCCAATCGCCGGCGGGAGCGCGCGGCCATTGTTGACGTGGCATTCAACGCAACTGCGCGAGATGAACTTCGGCCCCAGTTTGCCCGCGTGATTGGTGAAGACAGGATTGTTCGGCTCCGAATGCGTGCCGTCTCCAAAGTCAGTGTGATGCAGCCGGCGCCCGAGCATGAACGGATGCCCGTTGGTCGGAGAAATATTTCCCGCCATCTGTTTGAAGCGATGCTCTGGTTCGTTGGAATATTGATACGGCAACGTAGTCTGGCCGCCGAGCCACGCGGTATTGGTCAGCGGAAATGAATCGAGCAACGGTCCCACTGCTTCCCATGGCACGATGCCCTGGCCAACGATGTAGAGAATTGCGGTGCCGTAGTAATTGTTCCGACCGTGCCGCGGCGCGAGCAGGAACTGGCTGATCTCGATTTCCATGCGGTCGCCCACCTGCAGCGTCCGGTTCTCCGGCAGTTTTGAACTTACGGTGACGGAGTAATTGTAGTCCGTTTCGCCCGGCAAACCTGACGGGCTGGTCGAAACCAGCTCGGCCTGCGCATTGAAATGATATTCAGCAACTGTGCCGAGGCCGCGGAAGAAGGCGCGGAACTCCGCCGGGTTCAACTGATCCTGCGTCGTGTAATTGAAAGTGACGGTCTGCGGGCCGGATTTCCCCACACGATCAATGATCTCGATGTTCGCAACGCGCTGCTCCCAGTACCAGCTCAGGTAATGATCATAAATGTGGAAGTCAGCTTCGCGCGCGTGGCGATCCCGGGCCCGGTCGGCGACGCGAGTGATGAGCGACTCAGGCGTGTCAATGGTTGTGGGCGGTTCGAGGATCGTGCCCGCATCGAACAACGGCACAATGCCAGTTTCGGTGTCAGTCTGAGCCACGATCGTGGCGTCGTCGGCGGCGCTCTGGCCACTGGCCGCGAGCGTGATGACCGCAAGAAAATAGGTTTGCCCCGGCGTCAGTCCGGAGATGATCGCGGAAGTCACGTTGCCAACGTCCGTGGAATTCGTGAGGTCATTGCTGCTGGGGCCAAACAGGATCCGATAGCCCGTCACGCCGATGGTTGAACTGGCGGTCCAGGCCAGGCCGATGGCGTTGGTGGAACCCGACGCGATGGTGTGGAGATTGGCTGGCGGTTGAACTGCCGCGGAAGGGGTTTCCAAACGAACGAATTCTGAATTGCGAGTCAGCGGCAGCAGGATTGTCTTCGTGCCACCATCCCCAGAAATCACGGGCGAAAAGTTGGTCCAGGGTCCAACCGCCGGATTGGTTGCAGATGCGGGTTGATATTCAATTCCGGCGGCGCTGAGCCAGCTGATCTTCGCAACGGGCATCGCGGCGACGGATAGAACATTGGTTGCACCCGGATTGCCCGGGCCGGAATTGCCGGAACCGAGAATTACATCATCGAATTCAATCGTGGCGGACAGGCCCGGGGACGCTGCGCCTTCGAGACGGAAAATGATGCTGGCGGATGTGGCGCTGACGGGAGCCGTGACGGAATTGCTGATCCACGTGTAAGCGTTGTTTCCCGGAGTGAACGTTCGGTAACCGGTATCGCCGCCGGCGTTCCAGAGAATCCGCCAGCGCGCCGCGTAACCTGCGCTGCCGGTCAAAGCTTTCGCGAAGAAGGTGAACGGATAAACGGTTCCGCCAATCACAGGCACGCCCGATTGGGAAAATTCAAGGACCGGTCCGCCACCGGTGCTGGCCACCTGCGCTTCAAAGTGAAAAAAACCGCTGTGCGGATCGCTGTTCGTGCGAACTCCATACACGGGTCCGCCCGCCGCTGTCGTCACTGACCAGTTGCCCGCGGCTTCAAATCCGCCATTGGTCGGAAGCGAAATCGTGGCCGCGGTGCCGGGAATCATTTCCAAAACCTGATACTGGCGGGCGCCGGCTGCGGCGGGATCGTACAGCGAATTGGTGATCCCGTTTCCCGGAATCGACGCTCCCAGCTCATTCCATGCGATGCTGGAAGCGGGGGACCATTGCGCCTGATAAAAGTTTCCCGTGCTTGTGAGCCAGTTGAGTTGAACTCCCGATTCAATGCTGAGCGAAGGCTGAGCCTGGGTTGCGTTGATGCCAAAGAGGAGAAGCACGGCTGCGGAGGCCAACAGAGAGAGGGAGCGGTTCATTTTAAGCATGGTTGTGGCAAAGCCGGAGTCGGTCCTGAGGTTGTATTCTGTCGCACGCTGAGCGCACCCATTCGTGCGGAATATGGGGCTGAGCGGCAGCGCAACCCTACCCATATTTGGCAGGGCGGAACTGCCGCTCCGCCCCATATTCACTCGGTCTGGCAGTTTCAATTGATTGCGGCCGACGGCTGAAGAAAGGCGGGCCCACAAACGGTGCAGGCCCGCCCGTTGATTGCCATCTTGATTACGGCAGAATCATCCGGAAGAACACCGCGGGATTCGCGGGGTCGATGGTGAACACCGCCTGATTCGTCTCAGTTGATCCTTCCACGTTGACCCAGTTGTTGGACAGCCCGGCGCTGAGCGTGTTCGTCTGCGACTGCAACTGCCATCCGACATGACTTGCCGGCCATGAGAGCGTGAGTTGATCTCCAGAAATGCTCGCGACGATGTTGGTCGGCGCCGGATTGATGCTGCCGGTGATTTCCAAGGTGTTCGTGCTGCCAAGGTAAATCGCGTCACCGGAATAAATCGCCGTGACCGTGTAAGGCGGATCCAGAAGGGCGGCGTCGCTCGTTGCGCTGCCCGCGGCGACGTTGTTCACGCTCAGTGCCGCGTTGTTGGTTTGGAAGGTGACGGAGCCCGCCGCCAGGGTTGCGGTAACGCCGTTCGTTTGAATCGCAGCGTTGAAGATCGCGCCCGACTGGAGCGCAGGCGTGAGCACGTTGGTTGCGCCCACGGTCGCGAGCGCGCTGACGGTCACATTGTCCACGAGCGAAATCCAATGATCGCCCGGGCCTGCGCCAACGGCTTCGAGAAAACCAATGGTCATCTTCGTCGCAGCCGACGGTGCCGCGTAACTGTTGCTGAAGGTCATCCAGGTCGAATCCGCCGACGCGAAGCTGACAAAGCCACTGCTCGCGACCACGGCGTTGGCGGCGTCAAAGAACTCCACGCGGAATTGAGCGTTGCCGCCACCTGATTTGAGCGGGTTCGCCGCGTCAAACACCACCTTGTAAGTAAGCCCGCCGCTGACTGGAACGAAGTCGCTTTGCACCAGCGAGCCCGAGCCGCCTTGCCCTTCCATGAACAGCATGCTGGCGCCATCGGTTGGCAGGAGCGTCTCGAACTGATTCGTGACGTATTGGTTAACAGTCCCGGTGCTGGCAGGGCCGTTCCAATTGGCGGCGCCGATGTTGTTCGCGGCGGCGGTTTCGAAACTTCCGTTGACCATTTCATCCGGGCCGGGACCGCCGGGGGCAAATTCCAGAACACGATAGTAAGCCGCGGGCGTGGTTTCATAGATCGCGCTAACGGCATCGCCAATCAATGTGCCGCCGACGTTGATCCAATCGCTGTTGTCGTCGGATTTTTGCGGCTGATACGAGTTGCCGCTGGAGGCGGTCCAACTCACTTGCGTGCCCTGCGCCACTGAAATTGCAATCGTGGTGGGAATTGCCGGGACCGGCGCGCCGCCGAATCCAATCACGTCGCCATACACATCGCCCACGCGAATCTCATCAATGACCGCCGCGTAACCGCCGAGAATGTTGATGCCGAATGCGGTGATCGTTCCGACATCGAAAGTCGCGGCTGTAACATCGGCCGCAACACCAGGCGATTCAACGTTCACCGGAGGATTGGTCCAGAGGCTGATCGTTTCGTTTGCCCCGGTAGAGTTGAAATCGATCCTGAGCACGATGAAGTTCGTGGCGGTGTTGCTGAGCGGAACAGGATCGCTTCCCAGCGCGGACGCCGCACCGAGCGATGAGCTGCTGACCGTGCCCAGTCCGAACAGCGTCTCCGATCCGCTGAATCCGGCGCGAAATCCGGCAAAGAGGCTGGTGGCATTGCTGCCTTTCAAAAATATCCCGACGGCATCGCCTCCAGAGTTCCCACTGTTCTTGATCAGGAAGCTCACATACTTGGTGCCGCTCGACATCGCAGTCGCAAAGTCCACTGTGTTTTGACTCGCCGTGGGGTTGTGCTGGTAAGCATTGCTGGCAGCCGGAAGATCGGGATAGGTCCGTCCCTGCGTGATGGTGGAACCGGTTGGAATGGTCCAGTTGCCCGTGAAGCCGCTGGCGGTGCTCGGCGTGTTGTTCGCAAACGGGCCAGCCGGGTAGTTGAACGGCTCGTAAGCGCTCGGTCCATACGCGCCGGTCGGTGTGGCGGCGGCTTCGGAGGAGACCGCACTTTCGCCGTAAGCGTTCACGGCGGATACGACATAGAAGTATTCCGTAAATTTCACCGCCGAGAGATCGACGAAATTCAGATCGCTGGTTGTGCCGACAATTGAATAGCCGGAACCGCTCGTGGTTGATCGGCTGATGTTGTAACTGACGGCACCCGGAGAAGCAGTCCATGACAACGTCACCTGATTGTTGCCGGCAGTGGCAATGACGTCCGTCGGCGGTGCGGGCGGAAAGTCTGGCGTGGCGGTCACCTCAATCGAATCGGCACTCTCACCGGCGCTGTTCACGGATGAAACCGTGTAGAAGTAAGGCGTGCCATTGACGACGGTCTCGTCGGCATAGCGGGTGGCGGTTACGTTGATGAGAAACGTTTCCGCGCCGCTGGTGGTTGAGCGTTTCACATTAAAGCTCTCCGCGCCCGCAGCGGCGTTCCAACTCAAGAGAACGGCGGCGTTCGTGCCGATGGCCGCAATTCCAGTGGGCACATCCGGCAGCGCGATGGTTGGCGTCACGCTGACTTCCGCAGAACTCTCGCTCGCGCCGGACGAATTGGTGGCCTGCACCACATAGAAATAAGTGGTCCCGCCAATCACGGTGGAATCCAAGTGCGCGTTCGAAACTGCACTGTTGGTGACGGTGTAAATTCCCGTCTCGGTTCCGCGCAGAACCAGGTATCCGGCGGCTCCGCTGACCGCATCCCAGCTCAAGCTCACGGCGTTCGCGCCTGGCGTGGCGGACAACCCAGCCGGAGCGTCTGGCGGCGGCACAAATGCCGCAACGTCCCCGTAACTGTCGCCGATGCGAATTTCATCGACGATCGGATTGTAACCGCCGGTGATGTTGATCCCGAATGCGGAGATCGTTCCAACATCGAAAGTGCTGTCCGTGGCGGTGGCTTCGACGCCTGGCGCTACTGCATTTGCCGGTGGATCGATCCAAAGATTGACCGTGTCGAGAGCCCCGTCGGTATCGAAATCGATTTTCACCACGATGAAATGCGTCGCGATGTTGTTGATGTTGGCCACGCTGCCGAGCGGAGCTGCACCGCCCAGAGTCGTGCTGTTGACGGCGCCCAATCCAAAGCCCGTGAGCGTGGCGCTGTTCGGCACGCGGAATCCGGCGAAGAGGCTGCTGGCATTGTTGCCTTTGAAAAAGACCCCGACCGTGTCACCGCCTGAATTCCCGCTGCCTTTGAAAAGAAAGCTGATGTATTTGGTGCCGCTGTCCAGCGGACTTGCGAGGTTCACAGTCGTCTGCGCTCCAGCCGCGGCGTGTTGGTATGCCCGGCTGGCTGGGGCGAGCCCGGGATACGACAGAACGGTTTCCACGATCTGAGGAAACGCAGCGACGGTCCAATTGCCCGTGAATCCGCTGGCGGTGCTGGCGGTTCCATCGGCAAACGCGCCTGCCGGATAATCAAACGGTTCGTAGGCAACTGGCGCTCCAAAAAGTGTTGTCGTCGCAAGCGCTGACACGACCGTCGCCAGCAGCGGCCTTAATCGATGAACCAGGGTTTGGAATGTCTTTATCGCCTTCATTTTTTGCAGGGGTTGGTTTTGGGTTTCCGCGTTTGAAATCTAGATTGCGAAATCTTCAAAGCGACGACGGGTTCAACTGCAGAGACGCCTGGCGCGCGTTTTTAATAGGAATTGATGGCGAACACGTCGTCCTTGTTGGCCCGGAGATCCGACCATTTCCAAATCTCAGCATGCCCGTCGCAGGCCGAGAAAACGGCACGGCCACCATGACGGCTCGCAGGCTGTTTCGATCCGCCCGCGGCGGCAGAACCAGCGGACCAGCCGGTCGCGGGGTTGGGTTGCTTGGTGACCACTTCCGTATAAAAGCTCGAAGGCATCTTGTCAGAAGTCGCACCGGCCTTCGGTTTGCCGACGTCGCCGATGAGCCATAGCTGGCTCGAACGTCTTAAGCTTGTGAGCTTCTTGCTCCCCAGTGGCGCACCTGTCGGATATGTGGCGTATCGAAAGATGCCGAGGCTGTAGTCGTTTCCTTCCAACGGTCCGTAACCTTCGCAGGGAGATTGAAAGTAATCGACGTCCACTTTGCGGATGTCGGCATCCTTCACTTCCGTGCAGCGCCAGACATTGTTCGAAGTCGCGCTGCTGGTGAGATACTTGGTTTTGTCGAGAATCTTGAAATACCAACCGTCCGGGGTCAGGCCCGGCCACGGCTTCTCGTTCAAAGGCGGCAGGGCGTCATTGAAATCTCCGGCATACATCATCATCGCCAGCCCGATTTGCTTGTTGTTGTTGAGACAGGCGATGGCTTTGGCCTTGGACTTCGCCCGGGCGAGCGCTGGCAGCAACATGGCCGCAAGGATCGCAATGATTGCGATGACCACCAGCAGTTCGATGAGTGTAAAACCATTTTCGCGTCTGCCGCTGGACTTCCGGACGTGGCACAGCGGGGCGTGGGGGAAGACAGAGAAGTCAAACATGGTTGTGCTTATTGAATGGGCTGATGCGCCGATGAAAACTACAGGCAGCTCAAAGACTTTCTCGCGGTAAATGCGTTCATGTCCTGCTTGGGGGACGTAAATGTTGAATGCCGCAAACCTTAGCAGCCTTCCCGTTCCCGACTAGCTCCCAAAGTGGATAGTGTTTTCTGCCGGTCGAATTGAGCGTTCGCATCTGGCGAGGCGAGACGCGATTTGTCCGGTTGAGACTCGTTCCGCCGTTTCTTACAATCGCGACGAAACCAAAATGACCGGCGCGCGCACTTCCTATCACGAAGCAGTGGAATGGCTTTACCAGCTGAATTGGTTCGGCGCGAGGTTCGGATTGGAAACGCCGCGACGGCTCGCGGAGCTGGCCGGCAATCCACACGCGAAACTCCGGTTCATTCATGTCGCCGGCACCAACGGCAAAGGGTCCACGTGCGCCATGCTGGAGGCGATTTATCGTGCTTCAGGTTTGCGCGTGGGATTGTTTACGTCGCCGCATCTGGTTTCGTTTCGCGAACGGCTGCAGGTGAACCGCCAGTGGATTTCGCGCGAATCTGTCGTGCGCCTGGTTAACGAACTTCGGCCACTCGTTCAGCAGTTTCCGGAAGAAGATCATCCGACGTTTTTCGAAACTGTTGCGGTCATGGCGTTGCGCTATTTCGCCGAGCAACATGTCGATCTCGTGATATGGGAAACGGGACTTGGCGGCCGCCTGGACGCAACGAGTATCGTGACGCCCATCGCCAGCGTGATCACGAACGTGCAGTTGGATCATCAGAAATGGCTTGGCGAAACGCTGGCGCAGATCGCGGCCGAGAAAGCGGGGATCATCAAATCGGGCGTTCCGGTGATCAGTGGAGTATCCGCTTCTGAAGCGGCGGCTGTGGTGGAACGCGTGGCGGCCGAAAACGATTCGCAGATTTTCAAAGTTCCTTCCTGGCGTGAAGCCGCGACGGGATTCGGGGAAGTGCAGCTCAGTTTGCTGGGCGACCATCAGTTTCAAAACGCAATGGTGGCATTGACCGTGGTGAAGGCGTTGCAGAGTCAGATTGCGGTCAGTGCAGACGCGGTTCGCACCGCGTTGTCACAGGTTCATTGGCCGGGGCGCTGCCAGTTGATCACGGTTTCCGATGGACGCCGAGTGCTGCTGGATGGGGCGCATAATATCGCGGGAGCAGAGGCGCTCGCTCAGACATTGGCTTCGTTGAGGGATTCTGCATTTGCGGAGTCCGCAGCGGTCGCAGATCGGCGGTCCCGGCCGGTGCTCATCCTCGGCGTGCTTCAAGACAAGGACTGGGACGACATCTGCCGGATTCTTGCGCCAACTGCGAATCGCATTCTGTTGGTGCCAGTTCAGAACGAACGGACAGCGCGGCCAGAAACATTGGTGAAAGCTTGCCGCGCCGCGAATCCCGACGCAGAAGTGCGCTGCTGCGGAGAACTGCGTGACGCTTGGGAGCTATGCGGGGGCGAGAAATTCATCGCGATCACCGGCTCGCTCTACCTGATCGGCGAAGCGATGCAGGTGTTGAGATTGGCGCCGGAAGATGCGGACGATGAGCGGGGATTGAATGAATGGAGCATGACGAGCGCGGCGGTGGACAGCTCACCAGCGGACGGGCCGGACGCCGGCGCCACCATTGGAGTGCGCAGTTCCAAGTCTTCGATTCAGGCAATCACGTTTGACGTTGGAGGGACGTTGATTGAGCCCTGGCCATCGGTGGGTGCAATTTACGCTGAGGTGGCGGCACGACATGGATTTCACAACTTCACACCGGAGCAGTTGAGCCGAGGTTTTCGGGCCGCGTGGAAGAATCACAGCGCCTTCGACTATTCCCGCCGGGGTTGGGAGTTGCTCGTCAATCAAACCTTCGGCTGTGCGGCGGACGAACGACTGCCCTTCTTCGAAGAGCTTTACGAACGCTTCGCCGAACCGGAGGCCTGGCGGGTTTTTGACGATGTGATTCCGATACTGGATCAGCTCGCGTCGGCAGGTGTCCGAATGGCGGTGATCTCCAACTGGGACGAACGACTGCGCGGTTTGTTGGAGCGGCTGAAGTTGAGCCGCTATTTTGAAACGCTGGCGATTTCATGCGAGGTGGGTTTTCCCAAACCGTCGCCGGTGATCTTCCAGCACGCTGCGGACAAACTGGGACTCGCCTCGGCGAACATACTGCACGTGGGCGACAGCGCAGAGCACGATGTCGCGGGCGCGCGCAGCGCCGGTCTGGCCGCATTGCACCTGAGACGCGGCCATCAAGGGAGTAGCGCGAACGAAATTCAGTCCTTAACAGAAGTCCTGAAGTTCGCCGGAGCCGATAAGGGCACGTGAAGGCTTCTGGGCGTTATCCTAATAGCTAATTCTGCGTCATTGACGCTGTGCCGCAGCGCTACGTAGAGTTGCCGCCGCGTTTCCCCGGCGGAAGCCAGCACATGAAAGTCATCACAAACATCTTCGGAACGTCACTGGGCAAGAAGTACATCATGGCCGTCACCGGCTGCGGTCTCTTCCTGTTCGTCATCGGCCACCTGATCGGCAACCTGCAGATCTTCCTCGGGCCGGAAGCCATCAACCGTTACGGCCATTTCCTCCAGAATCTCGGCGAGGGCCTGTGGCTGGTGCGCGGCGGATTGCTCGCAATGATCGCCCTGCACATCTGGTCGGCCATCAAGCTCACGGCGGAGAATCGCGCGGCACGGCCAGTGGCTTACGGCGAATACAAACCCGTCGGCTCCAGCTTCGCTTCGCGAACAATGATGATGAGCGGTCTGATCGTTTTCACGTTCATCATCTATCACCTGCTGCACTACACGGTGCGGGTGAAGGCGATCAATTTCACGGGCGTGGACTTCCACGATCCTTCTTTCGCCGAACCGATCAAAGGCACGGTGGATCTGCATCGGCATGACGTTTATCGAATGATGATCGTCGGCTTCAGCAACATCTGGGTTTCGCTGTTCTACGTGCTCGGCGTCGGCCTGCTTTGCCTGCACCTGAGCCACGGCGCCAGTGCCATGTTCCAATCGCTCGGCTGGAAGAACAAGGTTTACGGTCCGTGCCTCGACAAGGGCGCACGCGTGCTCGCGGTGATCATTTTCCTCGGTTACATCTCAATTCCTGCGGCCATCCTTCTTGGCTTCGGAAAGGAGGCTGTGAAGTAATATGGCTCTCGATTCCAAAATCCCGTCCGGCCCCATTCAACAGAAATGGGACAAACACAAGTTCGACATGAAGCTCGTCAACCCCGCCAACAAGCGGAAGTTTGACGTGATCGTCGTCGGCAGCGGATTGGCCGGCGCTTCGGCCGCGGCGACGCTGGCGGAACTTGGCTACAAGGTGAAGTGCTTCTGCTTCCAGGACAGCCCGCGGCGGGCCCACTCGATCGCCGCCCAAGGTGGCATCAACGCGGCAAAAAATTACCAGAACGACGGCGACAGCGTTTACCGCCTGTTCTACGACACGATCAAGGGGGGTGACTTCCGCGCGCGCGAAGCAAACGTTTACCGTCTCGCGCAGGTGAGCGTGAACATCATCGACCAGTGCGTTGCACAGGGCGTTCCATTTGCCCGCGAATAC
>CAMLLE010000014.1 GCA_946480555.1 uncultured Verrucomicrobia subdivision 3 bacterium | reverse complement strand
AATGCGGCCGCTGACAGGTTACGCAACTTCGACGCGGATTCTGGGACGGACGCGCTTGGTGGCCACCTGGTGTTTGCGAACGCGCCGCAAGGAATGGGTTTCAAGACTCTGCATCAGGAGATCGCGGTTGATTGCCTGCGCCGCAGTGGCGCCCTGGCCCGCCGCGATGATCATCTGGCAATTTGCCGGCGTCACGCAGCCGGCCGCATACAGACCGGGCACCGTCGTGTGCATGTCCAGATCGACCACGACTTCGCCGTCCGGATTGATCCTTGCGCCGAGATGTTGCGCCAGTTCGTTGAAGAAAATGTCTCCACGGGTGGTGAACAGAACATCGACCAGCAGTTCGGCGTCATCGCCAAACTGCAGCGCCTGAATCTGACTTTCGCAGCGGCGGACTCCCAGCACCTTTTTCGGATAAACCGGGATGGCGTAATCTCGCAGCCATTGCGCGTGCTGGTCATCCCAGCGCGATTCGCGTCCGTCGGTCACGATCGCGACGCACGCGGTGTAAGCCAGCATTCCCAAGGCGTACCGAACGGTTTCGTTCGACCAGCCGTAGATCGCCACGGCTTTGTTCAAGACGCGATAACCGTCGCAGTCCTTGCAGAAGAAAAGGCTGTGGCCAACGCAGGGGCGAATGCCGGGAATGTCCGGCGGCAGATGAAAAATCCCGGTCGCCAGCAACAATCGACGGCACGCGTAAGAAGCTTTGCGGCCCTTCAGCAGAAAGCCAGCGCCGCGACGGGCGGCGGAATCCACCTCATCGTTCTGGAACTTCACGTGGAAACGCCGCGCCTGGGCCTTGCCGAACTTGATGAGTTGCTCGCCGCTGACGCCATGCGGAAAGCCGAGGTAGTTCTGCACGTCCGGTTCCCAGCGCGCCATCGACTTGCCGGAGTCAATCACCAGCGTTTCGCGTTTGGCGCGACCGAGGTAAATCGCGGCCGAAAGACCGGCCAGCCCGCCGCCGACCACAATCACCTCCGATTGCGTGATGCTCATCGCGCGCCGGTCAATCCTTCTGCGGTTCGTGATATATTTTCTCCAGCCGGTTGGTGCTGCCACGCGGCGGGCGCGATTCGCTGGTCGGCTCCAGTTGTTCGGTTTGAAAGTAGAATTCCTTCCCGAAATGCTGGTAAACTCGCGCGCCCCAGCTGCGATCTGACAAGCTCGCCCAATCACCACGTTTCAAACCCGGCGCCGAACTGAGTTGCTCCAAACTGGCAGTCACGCCAAGGGCGGAATGTTCAAACTGATTGAACGCGCCGGGCGGCAATGCGAGCAGCCGGTCGTCGAATTTCAAGCTGCGTTCCGGTGCCACGATGACAAAGGCAATCCGATGCGCTTTGAGATCCAGGGCGAGGTTCTCAACTTCGCCGATCTTCCCGCCCGAGGCGCCGCGCACGGCCATTCCCGGAAGCTCGCGCGCAAAGAAAAGGGCGCGAGCCTGGGAAATTTCGTTCGCACGATCGAAGTGCTGGTTGACCCGGGTCAGAAAAGCCGTGCCACGTTGCTGTGCGCGGAGCTCCGGCTCGTTCGAGCAAAGCGGGGCATCACTCAACTTCGCCATGTCGCCCGTGAATTCAAACGTTCGACCATTGCCTTTCAACAATTCAATGGGCACGGCCACATCGCGACGAGACATGTCCAGATCGAGAATGGCATAGATGATTCGCCCCGACTCCAGATCCACCAGAAGGTCTTCCAACTCGGCGAGCGGCAGAGCATTTGTGCCGCCGGTAACATCCTGCCCAATGATTCGCTCCGCGCGCTCGACCAGCGCCACCGAATTCGCAGCGGGCTTTTCCGATTCGTTCGCGAAGCTCGTCGCGAGTGAGGTTAGTAGGATTCCAATGGTGAAATGTCGCAGTTTCATAGCTTTTCCTTTCTGCGCGCGCGCCGGGTTGTTTCCGCGGTCGATCGCCCGGCAGACGAGCGGGTTGGTTTGGATTGACGCGAAGCTCGGTCGCGCCATGTCGAACTTGGACGGGCCATCCTGCCGGTAAGAGGATCTTCGGACGCCCGTTGCCATGGGGTTTCAGCAGTGAACGTCCGTTCGAAGGCCGGCAGCGCCTGGCCGCCACGTCCCACAATTTCATCGTCCGCCGTATCCGCAAGTGCCCGCGGGAGACTGGACGAGTTTGAACTGGAACTTCGCTTTGGCATGAAATCAGGGTTCGCGCAGCAACGGGTCGGCGCCGCTTGCATCGATGCGAAGCTGGTTATCGATGGTGGAGACGCCCGTGATGCGCAGCACTGCGGCTTCAATTTCACGTTTCTGAACATCATTGCGCACCGACCCGAGCAAGGTCACACGCGCATCGGAGACGATCAGTTTCACCCGCGATAGCGCCGCGCTGAGCGACGCGTCCGCCCGCAATTCCTGAGTCAGCTGACTTGCGAGTTGCTGATCGATTTCGTTCGAGCCGTGAACTTCGACCGTGACCGGACCAGTGGCGGAGTTTCGGCCTGGTTCATATACGCGCGCTGCTTCGTCCGCCCGGGAAGTCGCGGCAAGCTGTTCCGCCGTGCTGTCGATTCCCGTCGTTGCAGTTTCGGCAGCTGATTGCATGGCTGAGCCCGTGACTCCCGCCCGCGTGTTGATGTCTGAAATTGTTCCTTCGTCTCCGCGCGACGTAGCGTTCAAAGCATCTTGCGGCGTGGCCGTCGCGATGTTCACCACCTGCAGGCGATTCTGCACGTCACGAACACCCTCCATTGCTCGGGCGATCGCCTCCAAGCGGTCTTTTTCACTCTGGCTTCTGACCGTTCCGAAAAGCGAGACGGTGCCGTTGCTGGCACCGATGGACACTGCTGGCGCGGCATCCGCGAGCGAAGGCTCTTGCATCAGAGCGGCGCGAAATCTCGACACAAGCTCGTTGTCCTCAGGTCTGCTGCTGAAGATGTCCGACGAGTAAAACGCGGTTCCCGAAGTTGAAGCGGTTTCCACGTCGGTGCTTGTGCTGTTCCCGACCCCGAAACTGCTTCCGGTGTCTGGATGCACCGCGGTTCCGGAATGATTCGCACAGCCGGAGATCATTCCAGCCATGCCCAACGTGAGGAGGATTCGAGGCAGTGGTTTCATAACGTTGATTGAACGTCAGCTCACGACTGCGAGACTGCCAGTAGGTTGAACGCCCGAATCACGTGCAGCCGCGCAGCAGGAAGAGGATCAGCAAGATCGGAATGGGAACGCCGAGCAGCCAAAGGACGATCCAGCCGACCTTGCCGTCTTCGCGACGAAATTCCTCCCATCCAGGAGCCTGACGTAACTTGAATTGAAGCTTCATGTGGTCTTAGTGGTTGCTTTCGCGCCACGCGCGAAACGGTCTCTATCAAAAAGGCGCGAGACTCCAGATCTCGCGCCCGTTCGCACCTTGAGCGCACGAGCCGCTCGCAGTGCCAAGTTCTCCCGGGTTAATCGATCTTGTCCTGGATCTTCTCTCCGGCGTCTTCCATGTCTTCGCCGAAGCCTTCCGCGGTGCGGCAGCCCGTGAAGGCAGCAGCGCTGGCGATCAACAGGAACAGGCACATGAGGGTTTTGCTTAATGTTTTCATTTG
Organism: uncultured Verrucomicrobia subdivision 3 bacterium; assembly: GCA_946480555.1. The sequence continues at coordinate 12,925 of CAMLLE010000014.1, read as the reverse complement.
TCCTTTCTGTTTTGTTTGGGTTTGTCGCCTCCAATTGTTGAGGCTCGTTCAGAGTCTTCCCATCAGCGCGAGGATGATGACGACGACGAGCAGCAGGCCCACGATGCCGCCCGGTGTGTAACCCCAGCCGGAGCTGTAGCCCCACGTCGGCAGCACGCCAATCAGCGCCAGAATCAGCAGAATGACCAGTATCGTTCCTAAGCTCATAACTTCTTTCCTCTCGTTAGCCAGCGGGATTTGCGTCCAATCGCTGACCCGATTTGAACATACTTTCCGGCCTCGCATCCTCCATAGGGTTCGTTGCCCAACGCGCGGTGGGTGTTGTGGAGAGTGCGCAGTTTCAAGTTTCGAGTTTCCGGAAACCTCCACGATCCCACCTGCCTTTGGACGGGAGGTCCGTTCATCCAGTCCCACGCAAATTCCGCTCCGCGTCACCGGTGGCTGCCGACCAGTTCCGGGTTCAATCCGAATTCCCCGTCCCTTTCGATCACACCGCGCTCTGTCTCATTGCTTCACGCTGCTTCCCGCAAAACTTTAAACTCAAAACCGGAACTCTCCCTTTCTTCAAACTTGCACGATTCGAATTCGCCCTTATGGTGCGCGCGAAAACCCAGAACAAACTTATGAAACGAATCATTGCTGCCTTGTCCCTGGCCCTGCTTCTCTCCCCGACACTTCCCGCCGCGGAACTCACCCCCGAGGATCGCGAATCTGGCGTGAAGTATCTGGAGAAAACGCGGGATGAGTTGATCGCCGCCACCAAGGGGCTTTCAACCGAACAATGGAACTTCAAGGCCGGGACGAACCGCTGGTCCATCGCCGAGATCGTCGAGCATCTCGCTTCCACGGAAGAAATGCTGTTGCAGCGGGTGCAGAACGAAGTCATGAACGCCCCGGCGCGTGCGGAGGGCGAAGACGTGAAGGCGCTCGATGAATTTGTTCGCACCGCCATTGTGGATCGAAGCCGCAAGTCGCAGGCTCCGGAACCGCTGGTGCCCAAGGGCCGCTATGGTTCTCCATCTGACGCGCTTCAACAGTTCAAAGCCAATCGTGAGAAGACATTGGATTACCTAAAGAAGACTCCCGGCCTGCGTGATCATGCAGCCGACAGCCCGCTCGGCAAGAAGCTCGACGGTTATCAATGGCTGATCTTCAACTCCGCTCACACTGAACGCCACCTGCGCCAGCTGGATGAAGTGAAGGCGAGCACGAATTTTCCCAAGAAATAACCGCGGAAGGACCGATCAAACGAGCCCCCGATTCCCAGCAATTCTCAATTTGTGCCGCGCGGCTGTGTCACCCGACCAGCCGCGCTCCGGTGCAAAATGAGACTTCTTCGAAGAACCTTTCGCGCATTGTTCCCTTGAACCCGGAACCCGATGGCGGGGATGCCCTGCCCTGGGCATCCGCGCCGCAGCGCGGCGAAAGGGAGGCGACTTGCCAATCGCAAGCAGAAGCTCCCGATCACGACTCTTCCGCGCTTTTAGGGCGGGGTTGCCTGCGCCAGGCAAACCTGCCCTGAACGCTGTCTGCTCTCGGCAGCTTCAACTTTCATCCGCGCCGTTTGCAGCGTTTTTTCCAAACAACAGACGCAGGCTGTTCATCACCACGACGACCGTGCTGCCTTCGTGCCCGATCACACCGAGCGTCAGCGGAATTTTGCCAATGATGGCGAAGATGACGAGCACGGCCACGGTGCCGAGCGAGACGACGAGATTCTGCCGGATTACGCGGCGCGCACGCTGACTCAGCCGGAAGGCTGCGAGAAAGTTCTCCAGCCGGTCGTGCATCAGCACGACGTCGGCCTGTTCCAGCGCAGCGTCCGAACCGCGCGCGCCCATGGCCACACCGATGTGCGCCGCGGCAAGGCTGGGCGCGTCATTCACGCCATCGCCAACCATGGCTACCTTCATTCCCGAACCGCTCAAGCTGCGAATGGCTTCCACCTTGTGTTCCGGTTTGAGTTCGGAGCGAACATCGTCGAGCTGCAGTTCCGCTTTCAAATGTTCGGCAGCTTCGCGGCGGTCGCCGGTCAACACCACTGATCTCAATCCGTCCGACTTAAGCTGTTTCAACACCTGTCGCGATTGCGGGCGGACATCGTCCCGCAGAACAATCCGGCCGAGCAAATCGCCGCGCGCGATCCAGATTTCCGAAAGGCCGGCTTCAGCAATCGGCGGCTGACCAGCCGGTTTCTGATCGCGCTCGGCCAGGACCCATTCGCGCCGGCCGAGGATGCAGGGAACACCGTTCTGGTGTGCCTTCAAGCCGTGTCCGGTCACCGATTCGAAATGGTCCAATTCGACCGCCGAAAGTTGCTGCTGCCTGCCATAACGCGTGATTGCCCGCGCCAGCGGATGCGTAGAGAGTTTTTCCATTGCATACGCGAGCCGCGCGATCTCGATCTCGTTGCCCGCCGGAAAACTCTCAACTTTCTCCACGCGCAATTCGCCCGTGGTCAGAGTCCCGGTCTTGTCGAGGGCGACCACGTTCACTTCGGCCAGCTTTTCAACCGCCGCTCCGCCGCGAAACAGAATCCCCTGGCGCGCGCCCCAAGCTATCGCCGCCAGAACCGCGGATGGAATTGAAAGCACAAGCGCACACGGCGACGCCACCACAAGCAGCGTCATGGTGCGATAAAAAGCGCTGCGTGCGTCGCCCGTGGAAGTGAAAGGCTCATATCCAAATGCGAGCCACCACACGAAGAACATCACCGCCGAAAGCCCCAGCGCGAGATACGTGTAATACGTGCTGAACTTGTCGGTGAACTGCTGCGAAGGCGCCTTCTGATGCTGCGCTTCGCGAATCAGGCGGATGATTTTCTGCAACGCACTTTCGGCCGCCGGTCGCGTGACGGTGACTTCCACCGCGCCCCAGAGATTGATCGTCCCCGCGAGAACCGAATCGCCAACCGATTTCGCCACGGGCGCAGCTTCGCCGGTCAGATTCGATTCATCCGCTGCCGTGCTGCCCCTGGCGATCTCGGCATCGACTGGAAATTGCGAACCCGGCTTCACCAGCAGCCTCATTTCGCGACGCAACGCTTCGACGGGAACTTCGCGTTCCGTTCCGTTCGGCTCCAATACCAGCGCCGTCTTCGGAGCATCGCGAAACAAGGAACGAATTTCCTTTTGGGTCCGTCCAAGAGCGAAATGCTCCAGCGCCCCGGAAAGCGAAAAGAGAAACAACAACGTCGCACCCTCGCCCCACGCACCGATGCTGGCGCTACCAACCGCGACGGCAAGCATCAGAAAATGCACGTCAATGGCACGTTTTCGGATCCGTTCCCAGACTTCCTCCGCGGGATACCAGGCGCCTGCGAGATAGCTCAGGACGAAAACCGGAATCCGCCACGCAGCCGGCACAACATGGGCCGCGAGCAATCCAAGAACGCCGCAGGCAACCGCCAGTACGAGCTGCGTCTTCCATTCGTTAATGTGGTGTTCGGCGTGGTCGTCGTCTTCGATGAACTCCACGTCGCGTTGAACCACCTTGGGCCACGGAAGATCCCGCCAGCGCCAGAATTTCGGCGCGGTGGGGCATGTCACGCGCGCGATCGTGGTTTGATGGCCGTGATGTTCGATTGAAATCTTTTTCTGCTCCTGGGCTGAAAGCGGGACACCGCACGTCTGACAGACACCCTGCCCTTCCAACAACATGCAGCGATGTTCACGTCCAGTCGCGTAAGCGCGTTGAATGCTGCCGGACACTGCCTCCGCAACGCGCGGTTGATCGGTCTGGCCCAGCGTGGCCATGGAAATCTTCTGGTGGACGCGATCGATGGTGACGGCTTCCAGCGCAGGTTCCGCAGCCAACGCCTTCACGACCGAGCGCGCCAGGCATTGGGATTCTGGTGGCGGGGACTGCTGCGGTTCGTGCTGCTGGCTCATTCCGACGCGCCCAACATATACCGACTCCGCACAGGGACAACAGGAATGAAGCGTCCGCAACGATCCGGCGCATCACCAGGCGCCGGCTGGCAGCGTGTCCAAGACAACGGTTCCCGAGGTTCCGGGAGCCGGACGAACGGAACCGAGGCGCCCCGCGATGCACCGCGTTTCGCAAGTCAGGCCAATTGCTGCATTGCCTCCCCGAATTCTGATTATTAGGATACTGCCATGTGTTGGCTGTGGCGGATTCTTTCCGCACCCTGTGCGGTTTGTAGTGCCCGAATTTTCCGGCACAGCACCATTCCTTTCCTTGCCGCACTTGTCGGATTGGTTCCGCCAGTCATCGCCCAGGCGCCACCGGATGTCCTGATCATCAATTCCTATCATCCCGGTTACGCGTGGAGCGACGGCGAGATGCGTGGGCTGTTAAAATCGTTGCTGCGCGAAAGCCCGCAATTGCTGCCTGCGATCGAGTACCTGGACTGGAAACGCCAGCCGACGACGGAGCAGGAGCGCCAGTTTGTTGAAATGCTCCGGCTCAAATACAGCTCGCTCAAGCTGCGGGCGGTTGTGACCCTGGACGACAAAGCCTTCGAACTGGCGTTGAGTCAGCGGGACATTCTCGGAGGAGCAGCGATTGTTTTTGGCGGCGTGAATTACTTCGACACTCGCATCGCCGGCACGGGTCCTTACACCAACCTGACCGGCGCTGTGGAAAGCAAAGACATCTCACGAACACTTTGGATGATCCAGCGGCTCCAGCCGAACGTTCGCGAGATCGTGGGATTCCATGACAACACGGAAAGTTCTCTGGCGAACCGCCGGGCGCTGGAGGAAGCCATTACTAACACCACGCCTCGCCTGACGTGCCGGTTCATTGAGAACTGGTCCACGGAGGAATTGTTCACCGCACTCAGCCAGCTCAAACGCCATTCCGTGGCCGTCAGCCTGGGTTCCACCCGCGACCGTGAGGGCGTGTTGCTTGCCGACGACGCGGATTACCTGCGCACAGTGGTGGAGCGCTGCTCCGTGCCGATCTACCTCATTTCGGAACCGATCGTTCCGCTGTTCAGCGCGGGCGGATGGGATTCCGCCATCTGGGCCGGGGTGGGTGGCTGCCTGGCTTCGAGTGATCTGCACGGCGAAGTTGTGGGCGACCTGGCGAACCGCGTCTTGCGCGGGCAGAAACCAGAATCCATTCCCATCGTAACCAACAGCCCGGTGCGCATGGCCGTGGATTGGCGTCAGATGAAACGGTTCAATCTTCCATTCAGTGCATTGCCGGAGGGGACGGAGATCTTCAATCAACCCGAATCGTTCTATCAGGTTCACAAATCGCGAATCCTGCTGGTGCTGGCCGCGCTGCTGGCGCTTTCAGTCACGGTGGTCATTCTCGCAACAAACATCATTCTGCGCCGGCGCGCGGAGCAGGAAAGTGCGCGCCTGGCTGCCGCCGTTTCGCAAACGGCTGACATGGTGATCATGCTCGATGCCGCGGGTACGGTGACTTACGTGAACCCAGCCTTCACGCGCATGACCGGCTGCGCGCTCGACGCCGTCCGCTCCAATCCCGAGAAGTGCCTCCAGTTCGGACCGGAAGGCCAGAGCGGGTTCAGCCAGATCGTCGCGAAGCTCCGCGAAAACGCGACCTGGACGGAGCAGAAGGATTACCACGCACCGGATGGTTCGACGCTGCGGCTCGCGTTCGTCGGGTCGATGGTGCGCGATTCACGCGGCATCACCGGCTACATCCTCATCGCTCGCGACGTCACGCGCGAAACGAAGCTGGAGGAACAGGTGCGCATGTCGCAGAAGATGGAGGCGGTTGGTTTGCTCGCCGGCGGCGTGGCGCACGATTTCAACAACCTGCTGCAAATCATCATCGGATACGGACATCTGGCGTTGCGCGAGGATCAGCCCGCAGGTGAACGCACCTCGCACGTGCAGCAGGTTCTGAAAGCGGCGGAACGCGCCAGCCAGTTGCCGCGCCAGCTGCTCGCCTTCGGCCGCAAGCAGGCCATGACCATGCAGGACACGGACATGAATTCGCTCGTGTCCGGCTTCTTGAAAATGATTCGCCGATTAATTGGTGAAGACGTCGAAGTGGATTTCATTCCCGGGCACCATCTCGGGAACGTGCGCGCGGATCACGGCCAGCTGGAACAGGTCATTCTGAATCTCTGCGTGAATGCGCGGGATGCCATGCCCAACGGCGGCAAACTCACAATTGAACTGGAGAACGTGTCGGTGAACGGCGCCTATTGCGAAGCGCATCCCTGGGCGAAGCCCGGCCGCCACGTTCTGCTGAGCGTCACGGATTCCGGCTGCGGCATGGATCGCACCACGCTGGCGCGCATCTTCGATCCGTTCTTCACCACGAAACCAGCTGGCAAAGGCACCGGACTCGGGCTGGCGGTCGTTTATGGAATCATTCAACAACATGAAGGTTTCATCCACGTTTACAGTGAGCCGGACCGTGGCACGACATTCAAAATTTACCTGCCTGTCGTCGAGAAACGCGCCGAAGAAGTCGGCAACAAACTTTTATCGCATGCACCCGGACCAGCCTCGGGGACGATCCTCCTGGTCGAAGACGAAGTGACCGTGCGGACGCTCGCCGAACGCATTTTGCGCCAGGCTGGCTACCGCGTATTGCTAAGCGAAAACGGAGCCGACGCTGTTCAAGTTTTCGAAACGCACGCCAGCGAAATCCAGCTCGTCGTCATGGACGTGGTGATGCCGAAGATGAATGGCCCGGAATCCGCGAAGCGCATGCGTGGAATCAGAAACGGGATCCCGATCCTATTCTGCAGCGGTTACAGCGCCGACACTCTGAATCCGAAAGGTGACTTTGGCGCCGACGCCCAGCTCTTGCACAAGCCTTACGATCCCGGTGAACTGCTCGCACGCGTGGCCGCAATGATTCAGGGCAAAGGCTGAAGCTCACCGCATTCGCCAGAGCGCAGAGCCGCCGCGCAGTTCCATCCAGCTCAAGCTCAACGCTGCACGCGCGCGCTGCCACCCTTCACGAGTGCTTCAACTTCCTTCAGCGACGCCATCGAAGTGTCGCCCGGCGTCGTCATCGCCAGTGCGCCGTGGGCCGCGCCGTATTCCACCGCTTTTTGCGGATCGTTGAACTTCATGAAACCGTAGATCAATCCGCTGGCGAAGCTGTCGCCGCCGCCTACGCGATCCAGGATTTCAAGATCGGCACGATTCGGGGCTTCGTGGAAGTTCCCGCCCGCCCAGCAGATTGCGCCCCAGTCGTTGCGCGTCGCAGATCGCACGGCCCGCAAGGTCGTGGCAGTGACTTTGAAATTCGGAAACTCCTTCACCGCCTTTTGAATCATCTGCTTGAACGCACCCACGTCGATATGGCTGATGTTTTCGTCCACGCCCTCAACCTCAAATCCGAGGCACGCGGTGAAATCCTCTTCGTTGCCGATCATCACGTCCACGTGCTTCGCGATTTCACGATTCACTTCCTGTGCACGCTTCTGTCCGCCGATGCTTTTCCAAAGCGACGGTCTGTAATTCAAATCGTAGCTGACAACCGTGCCGTGGCGCTTGGCCGCCTGAACGGCTTCGATCACCAATTGCGGCGTGGTGTCGCTGAGCGCGGCAAAGATCCCGCCGGTGTGCAGCCAGCGGACGCCCACCGTGCCAAAGATGTGGTCCCAATCGAAATCGCCGGGCTTGAGCTGGCTCGCTGCGGTGTGGCCACGATCGGGGATTCCCACCGCTCCGCGCACGCCGTAGCCGCGTTCCGTGAAATTCAATCCGTTGCGCGTCACGCGCCCGACGCCATCGAACGGCGCCCATTTGATGAACTCCGTCTCGACACCGCCCTGCAGAACGAAATCTTCCAGCAACCGGCCCACATCATTGTCCGCAAAGGCGGTCGCGACGGCGGTCTTCAGCCCGAAACACCGGCGCAATCCGCGCGCCACGTTGTATTCACCGCCGCCTTCCCAGACATCGAAGCGCCGCGTGGTGCGGATGCGGCCCTCGCCGGGATCGAGACGCAGCATGATTTCGCCGAGGGAAAGCAGATCGTATTTGCAGGAACCGGAAGCTTTGATGTTCAGGGTAGCCATAATCAATCAAGTATCATTCCGAACGCGGCGCGTTCGAGGGCGTGAATTTGGGAACAATTCGGCGGCGAGACAAGTGCAACGTGGGCTTGCGCAGTTAAGCGGTCATCAATGGTGGTCCGTCGAACTCCGAAGGAGTGGCTACCGGCGTTCATCCCTCCAAGACTCGGAGCTGTCCAAAGCGTCATTGATCGGCGGTTTCACCACCGCCAGTGCTTACAACACAGTTGCCCGGCGCTGGGGCATCGTTTACTTTCCCGAATCTTTAGAAAACATAGTTTACGACGTTTGTTCATGAAAAAAGCAGAGCTTGAAACGGATAATCAGGAATCAGTTGAGAACGCGGAGGCGGTCGCCCCGGCTCAGCCGGAAACTCTTACGCCGGAGCAGCTCAATGAACTGAAAGCCAGCGCCGCCAAAGCGGCAGAACATTGGGAACGGCTGGTCCGCACCACGGCCGATTTCGATAATTACAAGAAACGCGCCGCGCGCGAAAAACAGGAAGCCATCCGCTTCGCCAATGAGGGCTTGATGGAGAAGCTCATCCCCGTGCTGGACAACTTCGACATGGCGTTGAGCGCGGTTCAGAACGCCGCGGGCAACGATTCCACGCAATCGCTTCAAACCGGTGTGAGCATGATTTTCCAGCAGTTCAAGAACGTGCTCGTCGAGGCGGGATTGGAGGAGATCAACGCCACCGGCCAGACCTTCGATCCGAATTTCCACGAAGCGGTCTCGCAACAGGAATCCAAGGATGTGCCGGAAGGCCAGGTTCTCCAGCAGTTGCGCAAAGGCTACAAGCTGCGCGAACGGCTGATTCGCCCGGCCACCGTCATCGTCGCGAAACAACCGGCCTCCTGATTTATGGCCAAACGCGATTATTACGAGATTCTTGGCGTGGCCCGCAATGCCGACGCCGAAGAAATCAAGAAGGCTTACCGCAAACTGGCCGTAAAATATCATCCGGACAAAAACCCGGGAGACAAAGCGGCGGAAGAGAAGTTCAAGGAACTGGGCGAAGCTTACGAAGTCCTGAACGATCCGCAGAAACGCGCGGCTTACGATCAACATGGCCACGCTGCGTTCGATCGGCGCGCGGGTGGCGGCGGATTCGGCCGGGGCGGTGGATTCCACGATCCGGCGGACATTTTCCGCGAAGTGTTCGGTGGCGGCGGAATCTTCGACGAATTTTTCGGCGGCGGTCGCGCCGATCCATTTCAACCGCAACGCGGCGATGATCTTCGTTACGATCTCGAGATCACGTTCGAAGAAGCCGCGCACGGTTGCGAAAAGGAAATCACGGTGACGAAAGCCGACCGTTGCGATGTCTGCAAAGGTTCCGGCGCCGAATCTGGCTCCGGCCAGAAGACATGTCCCACGTGCGGCGGCCGCGGTCAGATCATCAGCTCGCGCGGCATCTTCAGCATCGCGCAGCCTTGTCCGCATTGTCAGGGCGCGGGGCGCATCGTTGAAAAGCCGTGCCGCACGTGCCATGGCAAAGGCCGGCGCGATGTGACGTCGAAGATCAAGCTGCGCATTCCCGCTGGTGTGGATACCGGCTCGCGCCTGCGTTCCGCTGGCAACGGCGAAGGCGGCGTCCGCGGCGGACCGCCCGGCGATCTTTACGTCGTGCTGCACGTGAAGGCGCACGAAATATTCCAGCGCGATGGCGACGATTTGTTGTGCGAAGTGCCGGTGAGCTTTGTCGCGGCGGCGCTCGGCGGAGAAATCCAGGTGCCCACGTTGAGTGGATCGGCGGAAATCAAAATTCCCGCCGGCACGCAGCCCGGAACCATGTTCCGGCTCAAAGGCAAGGGCGTGAAGAACGTTCAGGGCTACGGCCACGGCGACCTGCATGTGCGGATCAATGTGGAAGTGCCGACGCACATGAACTCCGCGCAGAAAGCAAAGCTCCAGGAGTTCGCGGAACTCTGCAACGGCAAGGAAAGCCCGATCAGCCAGAGCTTCTTCGAGAAAGCCAAAAGCCTGTTTCAGTGATATCCGATTTGCGATTTGCGATATACGATTTGAGCCCAGCTGCGTCCGCCTTCAAATCGGCAATCGGCAATCGCAAATCGTGAATTGGCAATCGTAAATCCGCCTCGTCATGCCCCGCTTCTATTTGCCGCCAAACGAATGCAAGCCGGACACGTTCGCCTTGTCCGAACGCGAGGCGCATCACGCGGCGAACGTGTTGCGCATCCGCCCGGGTGAGGCGATGAGCGTTCTCGACGGCGCCGGAACGGAATTGCAGTGCGTCGTCGCCGAGGCCAGCAAGAAGCACGTTCAGATTCAAGTCATCGAGCGACGGCGCGTCCCTGCCCCGCCCTTCAGCATTACGCTGCTCCAGGCCATTCCGAAGGGGAAGATCATTGAGGACATCATCCAGAAAGCGACTGAGCTGGGTGTGGCGCGAATCGTTCCGCTGCTGACCGAACGCGTAGCCACCCGCCTCGATGCCGCCGAAGCGGAACAGAAGCGCGAGAAGTGGCAGCAGGTCGCCATCGAAGCCATCAAGCAATGCGGCGCAGCGTGGCTGCCAAAAGTGGAAACGCCGATCACGCCCGCGGATTTCTTGGGGCGAAAGGAAGTTTTCGAACTTCCGTTGATAGCCTCACTTCAGCCTGGGGCGCAGCATCCCAAAACCTGGTTCCAAAAGTTTGAATTGGAGCATGGCCGAAAAGCCAAAACCGCGTGCATCTGGATTGGCCCCGAAGGCGACCTGACACCTGCCGAAGTCACAATGATCATCTCCGCAGGCGCGCAACCGATCACCCTTGGCCAACTCGTCCTCCGCGTGGAAACCGCCGCGACCTATTGCCTCTCGGTGCTGAATCACGAATTGCGCTGACGGCCGCAGGCGGTCGTAACGCAGCTGACTCGGCTGCGAGTTCGGACGGCCTCTCGCCGTTCGAAAAACGGACCGGAACGCTCCGCAAACTCGCGGGCGAAGACGCCCGCGCTGCGACACAATCAATTGCCGGCACTTTCCACCTGGCACTTTCCGCGCGATCGATTGACTTCACTCGGCGAGGAACTGTAGCGTGAGCAGTGTCTTGCCGCGGCGTGGACGGGATTGAACCTCGATCATGCGTTCAGGCACGCGACCATCGCCATGTTAACGGAGGGATTTAAAGCGCTTCAGCAGCAGTTCCGTCATTGTCTACCTCCATGCGCCTCGGTTTGCATCTGGCTGGTCGTTGCAGGCTTCGTTCTCACGCCGGCAGTCCATGGCGGGTTGTTGCCGTTCCCTTTGAACGCCGGCCAGCGCGGGACGGTAAGCTGTCTCAATGCGCCCGTCACATACGATGTTTATCTTCCTCCCGGTTACTCCACGAACGGAATGGCGCTTCCCATTTTATACACATTCAATCCCAGCGGTGGCGGGCACGTCGCACAGTTCCAATCGGTTTGCAGCAGTTTGAACATCATTGTGGTGGGAATCACCGGATCGCGAAACGGCGTGCCGTGGGACACCGTTCACAAGGAGTATTCTGCCGTCACCCGCGACATCCGGCAGCGCGTGCTCTTTGATCCTTCGGCGGAGTTTCTGGCGGGTTTTTCGGGCGGCGGCCTGGCGTCCTACGTTTGTAGCCGGACGCGGCCGCAACATGTGGCTGGAGTTTTCGCGATGGGAGGATGGCTGGGACGCACGAGCCAGTATTACAGCACGGATCGCGTGCCGACCCATTTGCTGGTGGCTCGCGCGACGGGCAACAGCGACAACAGCGCCCTCGCTTATCTCCAGCCTGACGGCAATTTTCTCGCGAGCTTCAATGCAGTCGTTCGCGATTGGTTGTTCTCCGGCGGCCACACGGTTGCCCCGGACAGCACGAAAACGGAATGCCTGACATGGCTGGTCAACAGTCGCGTTCCCGCTCGTCCAAACGCGCGGGCCGACGCTCAGGCGCTGGCCATTGACATTCAGCGGCAGGCCGCCGCAGGCGAGCTTCAGTCGGTTTTGAATGAATCGGTCGCAACCTTGATGACGCACCCGCGCAGTTGGGCGGCCTTCCAGTCGCAGCTGGCCTTGGATGGAATCGCTGGCAATTTCGATTCGTTCCGGACTCTTTTCATGCTGAATCTGGCGGCGGGAGATTACGCATCGGACATGTTTTATTTTCAGGCGCGCGGCGCCCGATTGAACAACGATCTGGCCCGATACCTTTCCTGGATGAAGGCGCTGGCCGGCGTGACAGAATCCAATGGCGACCGCGCGGGAGACATCCGTAATCTGCTTCTCAAGTACGGATATCCCGCCCCGATCGCTCGCATCGAGCAAACTTCCGACGCGAGTCACACGATCTGGACTGATCAGGACGCGCCCGGGCTGACGTATTCGGCGCAGGTCAGAACGAACCTCAACCATGCCTGGTCGAATGCCGAATTTCCTGTCACGCGAACGAGCACGCGTTGGTCAGCGCTTGTGACCAATGTGCCAGATTTGCGTGCCCGGTTTTTCCGGATCGGAGCCCAACCGGCCCCGGCGGATCCGTCGCCGCCCGAGCCTCCGCCATGATTTGATGCGCCACTCATGAAGCTGACTTTCGCCAATCCTTTCCGTCCGGGAACAATCATTCTATTTCCGCTTTGGTTGGGCCTGCTGTTTTCGTGCAGCGAGTCGCAGGCGCAACCGGTGGCAGTGGATACCGGCTTCATTGAAAACCTCAATCCAGCGACCACGATTTATGCTTCCGTTCTGTCAATTTCGTTGCAGGCCGACGGGAAAGTATTGGTGGCAGGTCAATTAGCGGATAAGGCCGGGCTCTTTGAGGCGTATCCCCTCCGCTTGCATCCGAACGGCGCGATCGACGCCGGCTTCAATCCAAAGCCGGACGCGATAGTCAGGGCAGCCACTGTTCAGGAAGATGGAAGGATTCTGCTCGGGGGCGAGTTCAACTTCGTGAAGGCCCGGGCCGAGCACGGCACGAAGCGGGCGTT
>CAMLLE010000013.1 GCA_946480555.1 uncultured Verrucomicrobia subdivision 3 bacterium | reverse complement strand
ACATCGACCAGATTTTCACAAGTTTGAAGACGGTGTTCACCGGGTTCGTGATTGCGGCGATCATCGCAGTGCCGCTCGGCATCCTGTGCGGCTTGAGCAAGGTGTTCAACACGGCCATGAATCCGTTCATTCAGATATTCAAGCCCGTGTCGCCGCTCGCGTGGTTGCCCATCGTGATGATCATGGTCAGCGCGCTCTACAATCCGAAAGACCCGATGTTCGAGAAATCCTTCATCAGTTCGGCCTTCACGGTGGCGCTCTGCTCGCTCTGGCCGGCGCTCATCAATACCGCGCTGGGCGTGGCGCAGATTGACAACGATTATCTCAACGTCGCGCGCGTGCTGAAGCTGGGCTGGTGGAAGAAGGTCCGCAAGATCGTCATTCCCTCCGCACTGCCGCTTATCTTCACCGGGCTGCGCCTCTCGCTGGGCGTGGGCTGGATGGTGCTCATTGCCGCCGAAATGCTCGCGCAAAATCCGGGCCTCGGAAAATTCGTGTGGGACATGTTCCAGAACGGCAGCAGCCAGACGCTCGCGCAAATCATGGTGGCCGTGTTCACCATCGGCTTCATTGGCTTCTTCCTGGATCGGACAATGATGGTGCTGCAGAAGGCAGTGAGCTTCGACGGCGCGGCAATTCGATAGACCACACATGAATCCTACCTCACGCAAAGAACGCAAAGGACGCCAAGAAAGACGAGAACTTGGCGGCCCATCCTCCGCGTCCCTCTTCCGGCAGTCCGTTAGCGATGCGTTCGATGCCGTCCTTGAGACGCACTTCGCCGAAGTTAATCAACAGACCGAGGCGTCGTCCGCTCAGGCGAAGTTGCGTCAGCACCTGTTTGCTGTGAACGGGGACGAGTTTCTCGACGGATTTGAGTTCCACGATCAGTTTGTCCTCAACCAGGAGATCGGCGCGGAATCCTTCGTCGAACGTCAGTTCATCGTAGCGAATCGGAATGGCAACTTGTCGTTCCACCCGCAGTCCCGCTTTGCGCAATTCGTGAGCGAGCGTGACCTCGTAAACGCTTTCCAGCAGGCCCGGTCCCGTGGCGGTGTGAACTTTGAAGGCGGCATCCAGAATGATCTTGGAGAGCTGGTTCTCGGTCAGTCGGGAGTCTTCCATAGGCGTCCAAATTGGAGGGTGACATCGTCGCTTTCAAGCCGGGGCTTACGCCTGGGATGCAACGTTCGCGGCCGACACGACTCGTCCCAATCCTTTGCGTCCTTTGCGCTCTTTGCGTGAGGCAAAAACATTATGGCATTTCTTGAATTGAACAACGTCAGCAAAGGCTACGGCTTCGGCGCAAAGCGGGCGGACGTCTTGCGCGATATCAATCTCAGCATCGCTGAGGGCGAGTTTGTGGCCATTGTCGGGTATTCCGGCGCAGGCAAGACGACTCTCATGTCGCTCATCGCCGGGCTGCAACGGCCGGATGAAGGTTCGGTCACATTGCGTGGCGATCCGGTCACCGAGCCTTCGCCCGACCGCGCGATTGTTTTCCAGAACTACTCGTTGCTTCCCTGGCTGAGTGTTTACGAAAACATTGCCCTGGCCGTGGACGAAGTGTTTTCGAGCTGGCCTGCGGAGAAACGGCGCGAACACGTCGAGAAATACATCGCAATGGTGAATCTCACGCCCGCCCGCGAAAAGAAACCGCGGGAGCTCTCCGGCGGCATGCGTCAGCGCGTGAGTGTCGCTCGTGCGCTCGCGATGGATCCGAAAATTCTCCTGCTGGATGAACCGCTTTCCGCGCTTGATGCGCTGACCCGCGCCACGTTGCAGGATGAGATCGCGCGCATCTGGTCCGAATCCAAGAAGACCGTGGTGCTCATTACCAACGATGTGGATGAAGGCATCATCGTTGCCGACCGGATCATTCCGTTGAGCGCCGGGCCCGGCGCGACGCTGGGGCCATCCGTGAAGGTGGACATTGAACGCCCGCGCGACCGCAAGGCGCTCAATCACGACCCGCGTTTCAAGGCCATTCGCAAGGAAGTGATCGGTTATCTGCTGGGCGCGGGCGGCCACAAAAAGACTTCCGTCACACGCAAGCTGACGTTGCCGGACGTCGAGCCTGAAGACCTGAGCATTTCGCGGCTGCGCATCGGCAAAACCGCTGCCCGCCGGAAGAACGAGGAGAAGCAGGAGACCGTTGAAACCGTATGAAGAAGTTTTCACGCCAAGAACGTTCGCAACCTTTGCGTGAGGTGAAATGATATGAGCCACTACGTCGAACTCTCGAACCTGACGAAAATCTATCCGACGCCGAAAGGTCCGGCGGTCATTGTCAAAGATTTCAATCTCAACATCGCCAAGGGCGAATTCGTCACACTCATCGGTCACTCGGGCTGCGGCAAATCCACCGTGCTATCGATGCTCGCCGGACTGAACGACATCACCGACGGCGGCATCATTCTCGCCGGAAAGGAACTCAGCGGCCCTGGTCCGGATCGCGGCATCGTGTTTCAATCGCCGTGCCTGCTGCCGTGGTTGACGGCGTTTGAAAACGTCATGCTCGGCGTGGATCAAGTCTTCTTCACCGCCAGCAAAACCGAGCGGCGCGAGATTGCGGAGTATTACCTCACCGTGGTCGGACTCGGCGACGCGATGCACAAGCGGGCCACGGAACTCTCCCAGGGTATGCGCCAGCGCGTGGGCATCGCGCGCGCGTTTGCGCTCAAGCCCAAGATGCTGCTGCTTGATGAACCGTTCGGCATGTTGGATGCGTTGACGCGGCTCGAACTCCAGCAAGTCCTCCTCGAAGTCTGGGGTCGCACGCAATTGACCGCGCTCATGGTAACGCATGACGTGGACGAAGCGATCTTCCTTTCCGATCGCGTCGTGATGATGACCAACGGTCCGGCGGCCGAAGTGGGCGACGTCTTGGAAGTGAAGTTTCCGCGCCCGCGGAATCGCGCCGCGCTGCTCGAAGATTCGGAATACTACCGTTGCCGCGAGCATCTGATTACCTTCCTCGAAGAACGCTCGCACCGCCGCCCCTCCGTCCCGATCGCCGCCTGAAGAAATGGAGCCCGCTTTCCGATGATTGCCGCCGATGAATCCCATGGCTGAATCCCAAACCGTTGCCGCCGCTCCCGTGCGCCGGGCATCGGCGCAGCGCAAGCGCGCCCGCAAGACGCAGGCGCTTGTTGTTGTTGGCAACGGCATGGTCAGCCACAAACTCTGCGAACGGCTCGCGAATTTGGACGCGTATAAGATCACGGTTTTTGGCGAGGAGCACCGGCCTGCTTACGACCGCGTGCATCTCACGGGATTTCTTGAAGGCCGTTCATCCGAACAGTTGCAGCTCGCCTCGAAGGAATGGTACGCCGGGAACGGAATCGAACTGCATCTCGGCGATCCGATCATTGCCATCGACCGCGCTGCGCGGAAGGTTCGCGCTGCGAGCGGACGGGAAACCGTTTACGACCAGCTGGTGCTGGCCACCGGATCGCGCGCGTTTGTTCCGCCGATTCCCGGCGTCGATCTGGAGGGTGTGTTTGTCTATCGGACACTCGACGATCTGGCGCGCATCAAGGCTTACGCGCCGAAATGCCGACGGGCCGCGGTGCTGGGCGGCGGATTGCTTGGATTGGAAGCGGCCCGCGCGTTGCAGGGTCTTGGGCTCGATACCTGGGTGGTCGAACGCGGCAGTTCGCTGCTGGCGCGCCAGCTGGAACCCAAAGCGGGCGCGATTCTCCAGGGCCACGTTGAGAAGCTCGGACTGCGCGTCTGTTCGCAACGGCAGTCGGAACGGATCGAAGCCATCGGCGACGACCGTTTGCTGCAATTCAACACGGGCGAATGCCTGCGCGTGCAACTGGTCGTGGTCGCGGCGGGCATCCGACCGCGCGACGAACTGGCGGCGGAATGCGGATTGGAACTGGGACCGCGCGGCGGCGTGCGCGTCGATGATTTTTTGCGCACTTCCGATCCAAATATTTTCGCGATTGGCGAATGCGCCAGTCACAACGGCGTTTGTTACGGCCTGGCGGCGCCCGGCTACAAAATGGCGGACGTGCTCGCCGCGAATCTGAGTGGAAGGCGGAGCAGATTCACCGGCAGCGATCAATCCACGCGCCTCAAACTTTCCGGCATCGAGGTTGCCACGCTGGGCGAATTCCAGGCGGAGGGCGAGGAGACGCTGTCGTGGAACGGGCCGGAAGGTTATCGCCGGATTGTTTTGGAGCGGGGCCGGCTGGTCGGCGCAACTGCTGTGGGGCTTTGGACTGAAGCGGGCCGCGCGCAGGAGCTGATCGAACGCCGCGCACGGGTGTGGCGCTGGCAGCGGCGGCGCTTCAGCGACACGGGCCGACTTTGGAAGGGTGAGACGGGGTTGCACATCGCACAATGGCCGGCGTCGGCGATGGTCTGCAATTGCACGGGGGTCAGACGCGGCGCGCTGACGGCTGCGTGCTCGGAGGGTTGCGCGACGGTGGAGCAGCTGGCACGGCGCACCGGAGCTTCGACTGTGTGCGGTTCCTGCAAGCCGCTCCTGGCTGAACTGCTCGGCGCGCCGGCATCCATGCAACCACTCGCTGGCCTGAAGGCGCTGGCCATCGCGTGCGCGGTCGCGGTCGCGCTCGCGCTGGTCATTCTTTTCGCCGCACCGATTCCTTTCGCGGATTCCGTTCAAAGCAGCTTGCGGCAGCTCGACCGGATCTGGCGGACGGCCGCGTGGAAGCAGTCCACGGGATTCACTCTGGTCGGCCTGGCGCTGATCAGCCTCGTGCTCTCGTTCCGGAAGCGATTGAAGAAATTCACGTGGGGCGAATTCGGGAACTGGCGCGCTCTTCATGCGACGCTGGGCGCGGTTTCCTTGATCGCACTGGTGACGCACACCGGGATGCGGCTCGGGCAGAATTTGAATTTGGTGCTGATGATGAATTTTCTCGCGCTGGCGCTGGCCGGCGCGGCGGCGGGCGGCGTGACGGCGCTGGAACGCCGGCTCGGCGCGCGGGCGGCGAAACGGCTGCGATCATTCTGGACGGCGACGCACATCGCGATTGCCTGGCCGCTGCCGGTGCTCGTCGTGTTTCACATCGTGATGGCCTACTACTTTTGATGTCTCTGAAGAAAATGTGGCCGTTTGCGGCCTGGATTCTGGTGACGTTTTGCATGAGCGGATATCTGAGCTACCGACTGTTTGGACCTGACCGGCGGGCATTCCTGCCGGGGGAAACCACGGCGGGCCATTATCAGATCGAGCTGAGCTGTACCGCCTGTCACACGCCGGGAATGGGCGTAAAGGAGGAAGCGTGCTACGACTGCCACGCCGCGGAATTGAAGCTCGCGAACGATTCGCATCCCAAGAGCAAGTTCAGCGACCCGCGCAATGCCGACCTGCTGAACATCATTCGCGCTGACAACTGCGTGGCGTGTCATCACGAGCACGTTCCGCATCAGACCCGCGCGATGGGCGTCACGATGCCGGACGATTACTGCTTCCATTGCCACGTGCAGACGTTGACGGATGTTCCGAGTCACAAGGGATTCACGTTCGATTCGTGCGCGACGGCGGGCTGCCACAATTTCCACGACAACACAGCGCTCTATAAGGATTTCCTGTTGAAGCATGCCGAAGGGCCGCGGACGAAGGATTCCGCTGCGCTGCCGAAACGCGATTTGCTGGCCTATCTGCGGGAATCCGGCCGGTGGACGAGGACGAACGCGCTGTCGATCGAACAAGCGGATGCTCCGAGAGACGTGATCGACTCACGCAAAGGTCGCGAAGGACGCAAAGAGGAAAGACCCGAAGAACCTTTGCGGCCTTCGCGCCCGCCGCGTGAGGAATCCGATCTCGTTTTGGACTGGGCGGCAACCGCGCATGCGAAGGCCGGGGTGAATTGTGCAGATTGCCATTCGATTGAGGACGTCGCGACCAAGGCGCAACGCTGGTCTGACAAACTCGATCACACCGCCTGCGCCCGCTGCCACACGGAGGAAGTCTCCGGCTTCCTCGGCGGCAAGCACGGCATGCGTCTCGCGCAGAAGCTTTCGCCCATGACACCCGCGATGGCGCGCGTGCCGATGAAGCCGGAAGCCGCGCATCGCGAGTTGAACTGTGTGAGCTGTCACGGCCAACACGATTTCGACACACGCCGCGCGGCGATGGATTCCTGCCTGGAATGCCACAACGACAACCACAGCCGCGCTTATCAGAGTTCAAAGCACTTTGCCCTGTTCCAGAACGAGCTGAACGGCGATGCGCCGACGGGCAGCGGTGTCAGTTGCGCGACGTGCCATCTGCCGCGCGAAGTTCACGGCTCGGTTGTCCGCGTGCAACACAATCAGAATCTGAATCTGCGGCCCAACGAGAAGATGATCCGCAGCGTCTGCATGAACTGCCACAGCCTGGAGTTCAGCATCGATGCGCTCGCCGACGCGGCGCTCGTCCAAACCAATTTCGCCGGCCAGCCACAACGCCATATCGAAAGCATCGACCTGGTGTTGCGGCGGCAGGCGGAACTCAGAAGGAAACCCACCCAAACGAAAGGAAACCCATGAAACGAATTCGAAGTTCAATTGAAACTGTAGTCCCGCTGCTCTGGATGCCGCTGGCTGCATGCGTTGTGATTCTGGTAACGCTGGCTGCCGGCTGCCAGAAGGCGGAAACGAAAGCCGCCGCATCCGGAATCATGCCGCAACAGATGGCCGACGCGCTGTTCGCCGTGATGTCCGCGGATCGCGCCGTTTACACCAAGCAGGTCGTGAACCGGTTGCAGAACGAGGAGAAGGTGATCTCGGCGAGCGAGCATTGGAAGGACGAGAAGGCATTGCCTCTGCCCGCGCAGATGTTCCGCATGGGCGCCGAAGCCGTGTCGGAAAAGAACGCGGGCTTCACTTATGCGCTGCTCTCGATCTGGCCCATCAACAAACAGAACCTGCCGAAGACCGACGTCGAGAAGGCGGGACTGCAATACGTCGCGGACGCGAAGGGCGCCTCGAACTATTACTCGGACGAAGTCCTGGGCGGGAAAAAATTCTTCACGGCAGTGTATCCCGACGTGGCCGTGTCGCCCGCGTGCGTGAAGTGCCACAACAAGCACGATGATTCTCCGCGCACGGATTTCACGACGAACGACGTGATGGGCGGTGTGGTGATCCGTCTTCCGCTCAATTGATCCAGATCAAAGACCAACCCGCGAAATCCATTTATGACTGCCAAGCAAATTGAACTGGTGCAGACAACCTGGAGCCAGGTGGTTCCCATTTCCGAACAGGCCGCGACGCTGTTTTACGGGCGACTGTTCGAACTCGATCCCACTCTTCGGCCGTTGTTCAAGACTGACATCAAAGAGCAGGGGAAGAAGCTCATGACGATGATCAACGCCGCCGTGCGGGGGCTGAACGACCTCGGGAAACTCGTGCCCGTCGTCGAAGACATGGGCCGCCGCCACGCCGGCTACGGCGTGAAGGATGAACACTATGCCACCGTCGGCAGCGCCTTGCTGTGGACGCTGGAAAAAGGCTTGGGCGACGCCTTCACGCCGGACGTGAAAGAGGCGTGGGCCACGGTTTACGGCGTCCTTGCGACTACGATGCAGAAGGCCTCGGCCCAGCCAACGGCCACGGCGGCATGAACTTTCAGAAACCAATCAATGACTGACTATTCAATGAAAAACATGAAACCCACTCAAAGATTCAGCAAACCTCTCCTGACCGGCGGCGCGCTGGTGCTGGCGATCACTTCTTCAGTGTTCGCCCAGGAGAAGCCATTCAGCCAGCCGGGCACGGGCCAGCCTCCTGCGCCCCCGGCTGCACCCAAGGCCGGTGCTGCGCCCGCTTCTGGAGCGCCCACGTCCACAGCTCCCGCGGCGGCAGCGAACACCAATCCAATCGATAAATTCTTCAACGGAAAAATTCCGGAAGCGTTTGCCAAGGGGAAATTCAACTTCAACGCACGCTTGCGTTACGAGTACGTCGAGCAGGACGGCGTGGCGTCGATCACCGACGAATCGCATGCTCCGACCATTCGCACACGCTTCGGTTTCACGACCGCACCGGTGTACGGCTTCCAGGCGATGATCGAAGGTGAGGATGTCCGCGCGATCGGCTGGAACAAGAACTACAATGCAGCCGGCGCAAATGGTGTCACTGACAAGCCGGTGGTGGCTGATCCCGAAGTCACCGAACTCAATCAGGCGTGGGTCAGTTATGCCTACACGAATCTGGCCAAGGTGAAGGTGGGACGCCAGCGCCTGGCGCTCGACAATCATCGTTTCGTCGGCGACGTGGGCTGGCGTCAGAACATGCAGACGTTCGACGCCGCCGGGATTGAGGCGAATCCGATTCAGGGACTGAGCCTTAGTTACAATTACCTCTGGGAAGTTCACCGCGTGTTCGGCGACGCCCCAGGATTGGCGGCGGCGAGTCCGAACCACGATTTCGAATCCAGTTCGCACCTGCTGAACCTCTCGTACGCGCCCTGCCAGGCCATCCGGTTCGTGGGCTACTCCTACCTGCTGGATCTCGACCTTGAGAACGGCACGCCAGCCACGGCGAACGCTTCCTGCGCCACTTATGGCGGTTACGTGGCGGGCGCAGTGCCGGTGACGGAGAAGCTCGCGCTCGGCTATCGCGGAGAGTTTGCCTACCAAACTGAATACGGGGACAGCACGCTCGATTACGAGGCGCTGTATTACAACCTCGAATTGTCGGGCAACATCAAGCCGTTCGCTTTTGGTGCCGGCTATGAAGTGCTTGGCAGCGGAGAGAACAGCGGCACCGGCGGCGGAAACACTTCGTTCCGCACACCGCTGGCAACGTTGCATGCGTTCAATGGCTGGGCGGATGTGTTCCTGGCGACGCCGAACAACGGCTTGCGCGACATGTATGCGTTCGCGCAGGTGACACTGCCGTATCAGGTGCCGGTTCGCTTTGTGTATCACAAGTTCGATTCCGACAAAGGCGGCGAGGATTATGGTCAGGAGTTCGATGTTGTCGCATCGCGCAAATTCGGCAAGAACTGGACTGCGCTCCTGAAATACTCCTACTACATGGGAGAAGATGCCGCGGTGCCATCGCTCGCGGTGGCAGACGTGGACGTGCAGAAGTTCTGGGCTCAGGTCGAGTTCAACTTCTGATCGGACCGGCGAAGGTCATTCATTTCGGTTCAACACAATGGCGGGCCGTTCGCGGTTCGCCATTCTTCGTGTGCTGACTTATCGCGTCCACTGGATGAATCCTGGCTCTTTCATGTCCAATCGCGGGACTTCGATTGAAACGCCGTGTGCCGTGCCAGGCCGCAACGCGATGCGTTTCTCCGAACGCATCCGCGCCGAAATCCCAACGTGGCGGAATGCTGCCCGGCTCGTGGCAACGCAATTCGCCGCGGGGCTGATCTGGCTGGCGGCGAGTGCCGTGCATTTCCAAAACGGTGAGCTTGTCGCGCCGCTCCAACGTGCGGCGGCGCTGATTCTCGTCGCGGGAATAGGTGTCGATTGGCGGTATTTCACGCGACGCCGTTTGCGAAGTCACGTGCCTGAACAAGGCGGATTTCTCCTCGTGCAGGCGGTCGCGCTTCTGTCGGCGGCCGCCTTGTCCGCTGGGATTTCGCTGTTTTCCTGGAACGTGATGACGTTAATCCAGGGAACGCTGTTGCTGGCCGCCGTGTCCGCGTCAGTAGGAGTTTACGTTTCAGAAGAACGTCCCTCCTGGCCGGGAAGCTTCGTCGCGATCCGGTTCTTCGGCACGGCCATGCTGCTGGGAACGACCGGAGGCGCCGCGTTATCGGGTTGGATGCAACCCCGGCTCGCACCCGCACTGGCCGTCATGGCGACCGGCATCCGGACCGCGCTCTTCATCTGGGAATTGGCGGCGCTGCGAGCCGCGCTGAGGAGTCCAGAGTCGCCGTTGCACGACAGCGCGCGGGCTGCGGTGACTTCCTTCGCAGGAGTTTTAGAAGCCCGTCGGGGACTGTTTGTTGTCTCAACGGTGCTTTCCCTCATGGCGATGGCGAATTCCGGGAAACTCGGCGCCGTCTGGGGAACGCTTGCCTGTCTCGCGACCGTGAGTTCGCAATTGCTGGAGCGGTACTTGTTTTTCGCCGCTGCTGACGGGAACCCGCCCGGAGTTAAGCGTTCGCGCGTTTGATTTTCAGCGGCATTGCCCGCATTTTTACAGCGTCGTGCAGATTCGCCATCTTTACATTTCCGCCGGCCACAATTTTTTTGGCCATCATGGCCAGGAAGCGGGAACGCATCCCATGATCGAATGCGAAACCGTCGAATGCGTGGCGGGGAGTGGCCTGGCCGGTGACAGGTTCTTTGAGTTCAAGCCGGATTACTCAGGTCAGATCACGTTCTTTTCGTGGGAGGTTTACCAGCGGCTTTCGGATGCGCTGAAGATTTTCGATCGTCCGCCGTCGGTGTTCCGCCGGAACGTGATTGTCTCCGGCGCGGATCTGAACGCGCTCATTGGCCGCGAGTTTGAGATCCAGGGAGTCCGCCTTTTCGGCCGGAAGGAATGCAGCCCGTGCTACTGGATGGATCGGGCGTTCGGACCGGGCGCGGAAAATTTCCTGCAGGGGCAGGGCGGACTGCGTGCGGCGATCCTCACGAACGGAACGCTGCGCGTCGAAAAGCCATGACACTGACCGCCGCACTCTTTGTTGGCGGACAGTCCACACGCATGGGGCGGGACAAAGCTTTGATTGAGTTCGGCGGCGAACCGCTCTGGTCGCGGCAGCTGAATTTGCTGCGCCGGCTGGAGCCGGAACGGATTCTTTTATCCTGCCGGGAAATTCCGGGGTGGTGTCCGGACGACGCACTAGCCGTTCGGGACGCGGTTCCTGCTTGCGGTCCGTTGGGCGGATTTGCCGCGGCCCTGGGGCAAACGAACACATCGCATTTGCTGACGCTTGCGATTGATTTGCCGAAGATGAATCTGCCCGTTTTGCAGGAGCTTTGGAATCGGGCCCGTCCGGGTTGCGGCGTGGTGCCCGTTGCCGGGGATTTCTTCGAACCACTGTGCGCCATTTATCCGCAGGAGATCCTGCCTGCCGTCCGGAGTGCGCTTCATGCCGGACAGCTGTCACTTCAAACATTGGTGCGTGCGCTCAATGCCGAGGGACGTCTCGCCGTCTGGCGCGTTGATGGGGAAACCGCTCGTGCGTTCCTCAACGCGAACGTGCCTGCTGACCTTGAGCGGTTTTGACTTCAAAGTCTGGAATACCAGCGACGGAATAAGACTCCCCGAAGCTTCAGTGGCGTTTTCACTGCCTTTGGCCGCACTGTGCAAAAGTACGCAGCCGATGCATGGCACGACGGGATATTTCCGTTTTCGGCGTCGAAAGGAAGCATGTCCGCGACACGGGGTTCGCCCTGGGTTCTCCGACGTGATGATTCATGGAATCGCGCTGTGCCAGCACAGGTCGCGGGTTTATGACGCCACCTCATCATTTCAATGGTTTTTCCGCGGCAGCGTCATCAGCTGAAAGAATGGTCGTGGCATCTCTGCCGCTGGAATCTTGAATCGTGTTGTAAACGTCCCTGAGGTTCCGTTGGTTGTCGGAACTTTATGGGCGGTTTGGTTGTGACGTGTCGTTGGAGTTCGGTTCGGGCGTGCTGTTCAGTCATGGGCAGCACGCCCGTCGCAACGGTGATTTCACAGAAGTTTACAAAGGGAACGAAGAGGTTGGGCCGCATGCTTGCCATCCAAATGAAGCGGAGCGGCAGCGCAGCCAGTTTTCTGCCCTGAAAGTGTGCTGCCGGAGATGTGGTCACTGCCGGCGCTCGCTGCCCGGACGGCCGCTAAGGGCGATGGAGCTTCGTCCACTTTGTTCCCTTCTGTTGAACCCGGTGCAGCCTTTTAGTCACACGTTGAACAAGCTGGCCAAATTGAACCATGGCGAAACAGGGCATGCTGTCGAGTTGCACATTTTTTCGTGAATTCACGCCGGCCGCTGGCATTTCAGCGCTGAAGCTTGCCTGCCGTGGTGTTTCGCTGGTCATGGCTGGAATTCATAGGAGGTATGAGAACTATGAAGATGGCTCACGGGTGAATCTGGCATACCGGGAGCTTAAAGGCCACCCGATGAAGCTATCGGATTTAAAGCACTCGGGACATTGGCCAACGCTGCTGACGGCGTTTCTCTATTTTGATTTCAGTTTCATGGTCTGGACGCTGCTCGGCGTGCTGGCGAACCAGATCGCCGCGCCGGAATCCTTGAACCTGAACGCGCAGCAACGTTTCTTCATGGTTTCCGTCCCGATCCTCTGCGGCGGGGTGTTCCGCCTCGGACTTGGCTTGCTCGTGGATCGCATCGGTGCAAAGCGAACGGGAATCTTCGCCCAGCTCGTCGTCATCACTGGTCTGGCGGTTGCGTGGCTGCTCGGCCTGAAAAGCTACAACGCCGTGCTGCTGATGGGCGCGGTGCTGGGTGTCGCGGGCGCGAGCTTCGCGGTTTCATTGCCGCAAGCCGGACGCTGGTATCCGCCGCACATGCAAGGTTTGGTCATGGGCCTGGCTGGCGCCGGCAACATCGGTGTCGTGATCGATTCGCTGCTCGCTCCGCGTCTGGCGGCGGCTTACGGCTGGTCTGCGGTGTTCGGCTTCGCGCTGATCCCAGCAGTGCTCGTGCTCGCGGTTTACATCATCTTCTCGAAGGAACCGCCGGTTCAAATCACGCCCAAGAAAATCGGCGATTACTTCCGAATGTTCCGGGAGAAGGATGTTCACTGGTTCTGCTTCTTCTACACGGTGACGTTCGGCGGCTTCGTTGGACTGGCTTACTCGCTCGGCATGTATTTCAAGGATCGTTTCGGGCTCACGCCATCGCAGGCCGGCGACATGGTCGCGCTCTGCACGGCGATTGGCGCGCTCGGACGTCCGATTGGCGGCGGCATCTCGGACAAGATCGGCGGCATCCGCTCGCTCTACGTTTATTACACGGTCGCCTGCGTCGCGCTCGTGCTGGGCGGATTGACGAACAGCCTCGCGTTGAACGTCGCCGCGTTCTTCATCGCGTGCGGCGCGTTCGGCATGGGCAACGGCTCGGTCTTCCAGCTTCTCCCGCAGCGCTTCGGCAAGGACATCGGTTTGATGACCGGCCTCGTCGGCTGCGGCGGCGGCATCGGCGGATTCCTGCTGGCGAACATGATGGGTCAAAGCAAGCAGCACACCGGCACCTATCTGACCGGCCTGCTGGTGTTCGCCGGACTGTGCCTGCTCGCGCTGGTGGGACTCAGCCTGGTGAAACGCCGCTGGCGCACGACCTGGGGCGCGATGGCTGCTGCACGTATTTGAAGTGACCGTGAACGTCTCGTTGAACAATCGAAGCATGAACGCAACGCCGGAATCGCTCAGCGCGGATCGCGCGATGGCTCGGTTGCGCGTTCAGGCGACGACCTGTGTTCGCTCCAAGTCCGACAAGGAACCGTCGGATGACGCCTGCGAAGCGCGATTGCTCGACGACGGAACGTTCCTCGCGGTCGTTGCGGATGGAATCGGCAGTGCCACTCACGGCTGTGCCGCCGCCGCGAAGGCTTGTTCGGTTTATCTCAACAACTTCAAAAACCGCCCACGCGCCTGGAGCGTGGCGAAGTCGCTCGAAGAGATCACGCATCACCTGAACCGCCAACTTTTTCAGGAAGGATTGATCCGATACGAACGGCCTGAGTTTTCAACCACGGTCGCCGTGGCCGCGCTGGAAGGCGACCGGCTGCGCATCGTGAACCTCGGTGATTCCCGCATCTACCGCCTGCGCGGCAACGACTGGCGTCAGCTCACGGTCGATCATCGCGATCCGCATCAGACGCACGTGCTCACGCAGGCGCTGGGACTCGCGGAAGTGATCACGCCGCATGCCGCCGAGTTCGATCTGCAGGTGGGCGACATTCTCCTGCTCTGCACCGACGGCTTGAGCGACGTGCTCAATGACGAAGCGCTGCAAACCGCCCTGCGCAAACGTGGCGGCGCGCGTGGATTGGTCGCCGCCGCCCGGGAACTTGCCACACCCGAAACGCTCGACGACATCACGGCGGTCGTCATCGAAGTGCTCGAAACGGGCGTGGCAGATTCCAATGCCAGCACGGCATTGCCGATTCCCGAAAAGCTCACAGCGGGCGAACTCATCGATGGCTTCACGCTGCGGCATCATTTCCGATCCACGGACCGCATCTGGCTGGCGGCGAAGGCGGGCAAGACATACGTGCTCAAGTTCGCGCCGCTCGACGCCCGCTCGAACGAGACTGCGCTTACGAACTTCATTCGCGAGATCTGGCACGCCACGTCGCTCCAGGCGGAATTCTTCCCGAACGCATTCGTCCCGGCCGGGGCCACCGCGCGTTACTACGCGATGGAATATCTGCACGCGCCGACCTTGCGCCAATGGCTCGACAAGCACGGTGTGCTGGAAGCGAACGACGCCGTTGCGCTTGCGAAGTTTATCCTGGCCGCCGAGCAGTTCCTTCTCGGAAACGATTTCGTTCACGGCGATCTGAAGCCGGAAAACATTCTCGTGCTGGGTGAACGCGGTGTCCTGACGTTCAAGCTCATCGATCTCGGCAACGTTTCAGAGATCTTCAGCATCACCAATCGCGCCGGAACCCCGAGCTACCTCGCGCCAGAACGTTTCACCGGCCGCGCCATCAGCGAAGCGACTGAAATTTTCGCACTGGGTGTGACGCTTTATGAAGCGGTCACGAAGACGCGGCCCTACGGCGAGATTGAACCGTTCCAAACGCCGACGTTCCGCAAGGCGAAGAAGCCCACCGCGCTGAATCAGAATTTGCCGGGCTGGTTTGAAGCCGTGCTGCTGCGTGCCATCGCCATCAAGCCCGAGGAACGTTACGCGAATTACAGCGAGATGCGCTTCGACCTGGAAAACCCGGCGAAGGTGAAGCCGTTCCGCGCGGCTGGCGCGCCGTTGATCGAGCGCAACCCGCAACTCCTGCTGAAGCTCGCGCTGCTCGCGAGCGTGATTCTCAACGTTCTTTTGCTCGTGAAAGTGCTGTCGAAATGAACCAACTCCCGATCATTCCCGAAAACGCTCCGTTCAATGCCGAACAACGGCATTGGCTCAATGGCTTTCTCGCCGGTTACTTCACTCGCATGGCGGTTCCTGCTGGCGCGGTTGCTCCAGCTGCTCCCGCCAAGCCCGCAGTTCCGCTCGCGATTCTGTTCGGCAGCCAGACCGGCACCGCGGAAGGTCTCGCAAAGAAGCTGGCGAAGGACGCTGAAAAGCGCGGTTTTGCTCCCCGGCTTCTTGCGTTGAACGATTACGAACAGGCCAATCTGGCCGTGTGCGAACGCGCGGTCATCATCTCCAGCACCTGGGGCGATGGCGAACCGCCGGACAACGCGGTGAACTTTTGGAACTGGCTCAAGGCCGCTGAGGCGCCACGTTTGGAGAAGCTGCAATTCGCGATTCTCGGCCTCGGCGACAAGAACTACTCCGACTTTTGCGGCGCTTCGAAGAAGTTCGAAACGCGGCTCAACGAGCTTGGCGCGAAGGCGCTCGTGCCGCGCGGCGAATGCGATGTGGATTACGAAGCGGCGGCGAACGCGTGGGTTGAATCGCTTTGGCAGAACTTGAAAGCGGATGACGCAACGGTTGCGGTGAGCGCCGCGCTGGCAGCCATACCTGCGGCTCCCGCCACCAACGGTCATGCAGCTCCAGCTTCGAGCGGTTTTGGAAAATCGAATCCATTCCCCGCGCGCCTGCTGAAGAACCTTTGCTTGAACAAACCGGGTTCCAGCAAGGAAGTCCGCCATTACGAAATCAGCCTCGACGGCAGCGGCATGAGCTACGAAGCCGGCGATGCACTCGGCGTGGTGCCGATGAACTGCCCGGAACTCGTGGATGAAGTCATTAGCGCGCTGAAAGCGAAGGCTGACGATGGAGTGAAGATCGGTGAAGCGACAATTCCTTTGCGCGAAGCGCTCGCGCGCCACTTCGACATCACCAAACCATCGCAGGAGTTGTTCACGACAATTGCCAACGCCGCTCCCGCAAGTGATCTCGCCGCGCTGCTTGCCCAGGAGAAGAAAGACGAGATGCGCAAGTGGCTTTATGGCCGCGGCATCATCGATCTCCTGCATTTGCTCGCCGAACCGATGCCCGCGGCAGATTTCGTGAAGCTGCTGAAGAAGCTCGCGCCGCGTCTTTACAGCATCTCTTCCAGCCCAAAGGCGCATCCCGGCGAAGTGCATCTGACCGTAAGCGCGGTGCGATACGAAGCGCACGGACGCGGACGCAAAGGCGTGGCTTCAACCTTCCTCGCGGATCGCGTCGGTGATGCGGACTTCGTGAAAGTGTTCGTGCAGCCATCACACGGCTTCAGGCCGCCGGCGAACTTCGACGCGCCGATGATCATGGTTGGTCCCGGAACTGGCATCGCTCCATTCCGCGCGTTTCTGGAAGAGCGCAAGGCGACTGGCGCGAAAGGCCGGAACTGGTTGTTCTTCGGCGATCAGAAGCGCGACACCGATTTCCTTTACGAAAACGAACTCACGGGCTGGCAGAAGGAAGGTCATCTGACGCGTCTTGATCTCGCCTTCTCTCGCGATCAAGCGGAGAAAATCTACGTGCAAACCCGCATGCTCGAGTACGGCAAGGAGCTCTATTCCTGGCTGGAAGACGGCGGCCATTTCTACGTCTGCGGC
>CAMLLE010000012.1 GCA_946480555.1 uncultured Verrucomicrobia subdivision 3 bacterium | reverse complement strand
GCCGACACCCGGTCCGTATTCGACAATCACCCGTGCCCTCCGCCAATCGATTTGCCTCAGCACCTGATCCACAACAAAACGGGAACTCGGGAATATCCAGCCGATGTTCGTGGGGTGCTTGGCGAAGTTTTTTGCGAAGAGAAACAGCTGGGCAAACCATGGTGCCGGGCCTGCTGATTTCACTCCGTTGGCGTTGGATTGGCTGGCCATAAAGGTTCCGGTCAAAGTTGGCTAAACCTTCTCCAAGGGCTTGCGAACGAAAATAGGGTGCAGCACCCAATCCAGATTGATCGAAGCCGTTTTGAACGGCCCGCGCCTGAACTCTGGCCGGTTCCCAATATTTAATGTTCAACATTCAACGCTGAACCTTCAAATGGATGTTCATTGTTGAATGCTCGCCTTCCTCCTCCCGGACGTGCGAAACGTGTCAAAGCGAGTCATCACGTGATCAGTGCGCCGGCATAACCACCCGCAATCGGTTTCTCTCCACGCCGAAGCGTGCGGGCAAATGGCCCGCCAGTTCACCGTCCAGTTCCAGCGCCGCCGCCGTCGGCGAACTCATCGAAAACGACCGCGCACAAAGGTTGATGGTCGCGCGCGGTGGCAGGCATCGCCGCAACAGCAATGAAGGTCCGCAGCGCACCAGCGTCATCCAGTTTACTTTCGGAAACACGGACACCTCCAGCTCTCCGTCCCGCAAATCGGCCTTCGGGAAGATTGCAAATTCGCCGCCATACAAACGGCCATTGCCGATCAACACCAACTCGCCCTCGACATGAGTGGCGCCATCGGAAACGGTGATTCGCGATTGCGGTTGGAGCAGGGCGCGCAAGCCAGCGACCACATACGCAAGCGGGCCGATCTTCTTCTTCAACGGCCAATGAACCAGTTCGATGGCGCGTGCATCCAAACCCGAGCCGGCCAGTTGCGCAAAGTAACGACGAACGCTCTTGCCCGATCCATGATCCTGGTGAGGCCCCTCGTTCCGCGCGTGCGATACTTGAGACACGCTCGCTGTCGAGACCCGCTCCACCGGACCTTCCTGGAATTCCGCCCACGGCAGATCAATTGCGAGCGCGTGTCCGCCGCGGATGACTTCCCAGGCAGCCATGGGCTGGCGGGGGATCTTCAGTTCGCGCGCGAAAACGTTGACCGTTCCCAAGGGCAACACGCCAAGCGCGGCACGCTCGAAACCATCCGCTGCGTCGCCAATGCCATTCAGCACTTCGTTCACAGTCCCGTCCCCGCCTGCTGCCACGACAATTTGAAATCCGCTGTCCACCGCCTCTCGCGCGAGCCGCCGGGCGTCGCCCACTCCGCTGGTCTGCCGCAGCTCCGCCGCGGCGCCGATTTGGTCCAGATGCCTGCGGAATCGACGGGCTTTGTCGCCCTTCGCCGCAGGATTGAAGATCACGCACGTCCGCATCGCGAATGATTTGGCGGCGGGCGTGCGCTGAGTCGAGGAAAACTTGAGTTGATCCACGCTTCCGTTAACCATGCGCAACATGACCGCTGCCACTGCTCCGAAAATTTCCAAATGGCCGTTCTTCCTGGGCGACGCGCTGCTCCTTGCGCTCGCGTGGCTCATTCACAGCCAGAGTTCCGCTCCGCACGGCGCGGTCGAAATCGCCGCCTACGTGGCCTGCGTAGCCATCGGCTCCTGGATCAGCATCACTCCCTTTCTCAGGCAGTATCAGGCCGAATTGAAATTTGCCGAAGCGGATAAGCTGCTGTCCACGACGTCGCAATTGCAGAATTTGGAGAAGCTCGCCGAACAGATCGGCTTCGCCACGGGCCAGTGGCAGACCATCCGCGATTCCGCCGACAAAACGGCCGCAACCGCAAAGAGCATTGCGGAAGGCATGGCATCGGAAGTGAAGGCGTTCAACGACTTCATCCAGAAGACAAATGATGGCGAAAAGGCCACGCTGCGCCTGGAAGTGGAAAAGCTGCGGCGCGGCGAAGTGGAATGGCTGCAGGTCGTCGTCCGCATTCTCGATCACGTGTTTGCGTTGCACCAAGCTGCTCTGCGCGCGCGCCAACCGGGTGTGGCGGAGCAAATCGGACGTTTCCAGATGGCTTGCGTCGATGCAGCGCGCCGCATTGGCCTCACTCCGTTCACCGCTGCGCCGGGTGAACCATTCGAAGCTCAGAAACACCAGCTCGCTCAAGGCCCGGAGGCCAAGGCACCCGAAGGCGCGAAAATCGGCACAACCCTGGCCGCGGGTTTTGCCTATCAAGGCAGGCTCATCCGCCCCGCCGTCGTGGAACTGGAGAAGGAGGCCCCGGCCGAAGCGCCCGCGGAAC
The DNA here is from genome assembly GCA_946480555.1 of uncultured Verrucomicrobia subdivision 3 bacterium. The sequence continues at coordinate 14,689 of CAMLLE010000012.1, read as the reverse complement.
CAGCACCTTCAACCGAAACTCCCGCCGAGGAATCCGCCCCACAGCCAACGCTCGAATCGAAGGAATCAAAACCCGGCCAGGCCGACCTGCTCTGAGCGGGGCCTCCGCCTGCTGAAAAGGTTGGGCAAAGCTGCTGCTTTGCCCCAATTTTCCGCACCGCCTGATGCGTTCCCTGACCATGGTTGCGTTACGATAACCTGAAGCGGTTCCAACTACACTTCGACCAACTCTCGCACGCTCAAGAAGTACAATGCCCGGCGCGTGACGGGGCGCCGGTAAATTCGTGACAATGCCAGCGAATAAAGCTCCAGCTGCGGACGATACGCTTTCACTTTTTGCGGCAACTCGAGTTCCGTCACGGCATCCGTTTTGAAATCGACCAGCCAGAGTTCGTTGCGCAAGACCACCACCAGGTCGGCGACACCCTGCACCACAACGAATTCCTCCGCGCCAAACCCATTTGCGCCGCCGAGCTTCAACTCCGCCAGATCATCCGCGGAAAGGCGGGCCGTGAAAGGCATTTCGCGCTCGACGGATCCGCGATGATCCAGCACCTCGCGTCCGAGCTTCGTTTTCCAGAACGCTTCGAGTGCATCGAAGTCCAGAGCCCGGACTTGTTCCGCCTTCAACCAGCCGGTCTGCTGCAACCGTGCGGCTTCCGCGATCAGCGTCCGCTTCGGAAGCTCCGTCGCAAGCCGGACGGCTTGAAGAAACTCATGGTGCGCCGTCCCGATGTCGGCGGCGTTCAGGCGGTCAGGTTTGGGCAGAACAAAGCCGGAACGCGGTGCGAACTTCGCTGGCGCCGCTTCTTCGTCCAGCTGCCCGCGCCGCAATTCCGTCACGCTGCTCTTGGCTTGCTGCTGCGTCGCGGCAACAAACGGATAGTTCCAAGCCAGCCGCGCAACCACTTTCGCGGATTCCGCCGCGTCATTCGCTCCGGAATGGTGGATAATCACACTCTCCCGCGCCGGACGCGGGAGCGCGGGGGTAAGGACCAATCGCGCGTCATTCTCGTCGTACAATGCCCATTGCAGCAGCGCATTTCTGCCTTCACGGTCATTGCTCCAGTCACCGGCCGCCGTCGCGTGGGGCAGCCATGCCTTCAGCCAGTCCAAATGACTTCGCGCGGAGAGAACTTTCTGGTCCGTGAGCGCGGCGGGTTCTTCATCCGCCCAGCAGCCGTCGCCTTTCCTGCCGGATGTTCCCACGAGAACCAGCGTGTCGCGTGCGCGGGTCAGCGCCACGTAGAGCAGCCGCAGTTCTTCACCGAGGAGTTCGCGTCGCTGACGCCGTTTCGCCAGCCAGAAAGGGAGGCTGGGATAGCGCTGCCCGCCTTCCGTCGGCGTGACCGTGCTGCAAAGACCGAACTGTTCATCCAGCAAAATGCTTTCGGTCAGGTCGCGTTCATTGAAGCGAGCGCCCATTCCAGCGAGTGCGACGACGGGGAATTCCAGCCCTTTGCTCCGATGAATGCTCGTCAATTGAACTGCGTCGCGCGTTGCCGCCGCCGGTTCCAGTTCGGTCGTTGCTTCTTCTTGCGCGCGGATGAAGCGAAGGAATCGGAACAGTCCCTGGCGTTGATAGGGATCGTATTCGCGCGCCAGCTCCAGAAGGCGGCGCACGTTCGCGAGTTGTTGATCGCCGCGCGGTCCGGCCCGCAGCAGCAGTTCGTAATGTGTTTCGACCAGCGCCGTTTCCAGGCAATGCGACAACGAGCTTTGGCGAACCAGTTCCCGCCAGCCCTCCAATCGGTCAAAAAACAGGTTGAGCTTGCGCCAGGTGTATTCGCGGCGTGAGTTGGCCTCTGAATCGGTGGAAAGCCTCGGCGCGCCTTCCGAACCAAAACCCACCCGGCCTTCCGACCAGAATCGTTTGGCGGCCTGCCAGAAGAACTTTGCGCGCCTCGTCCGATCTTCACTCGCGCGAATCTCGGCCAGTTCAGGCACCGACATGGCAACCAGCGGCGACCGCAGAACGGCGAGCAGGGGCACATCTTGAAGCGGATTGTCGAGCAGCTTCAGAAGCGAAACCAGGTCGCTGATCTCGGGGCTTTCAAAGAATCCACCGCGCGCCGCTTCGAGCGGGATCCCCAGTCGGGCAAATTCCTTGGCGAATGCTTCCACCCTGCTGCTCGGCGAGCGTAACAGCACGGCCATATCGCGCCATTCGACGGGCCGAAACTCTTTTCCCGCTTTGTCCCAGATGCTGTGCTGCTCCTCTTTCAGCCGCTTCAATTGCATCCCCACCAGCCGCGCCTCGCGTTCGGTGGCGAGAAGATCGGCCAGCTCCGTTGCCTCGCCCTCGCCGGTGCTGTCCCGCGCATCGGCGTCCAGACGGCAGATCAAATGCAATTCCACACGCGGAGCGTGGTCTGCATTGCCCAGTGCGGCGCGGCCGATCGGATCGCCAAAATCCAGCGGTTCGTATCCGACGCCGCCGATGGATTCGCGCAGCAGCGAACCACCGAGCGCATTCACAAAATCGAGGACGCCGCGCCGGCTGCGGAAGTTGTCGGTCAGCGAAATGCGATGCGAATGCGCATCGGAGGACCAGACGGTTTCATAACTTCGGAAGATCGTCGGATCGGCGAGGCGAAAGCGGTAAATGCTTTGCTTCACGTCGCCGACCAGGAACCGATTTGATGCCGCGCCCTCACGACTGATCGCCACAAGGATCGCATCCTGCGCGGCGTTGATGTCCTGATATTCATCCACGAACACGTGCTCCAGTTGCGCGCGCCAGCGCATGGAGGCGGGGGTCAGCGCGCCGGAAGCGTCCCGCAACACGCGCAGTGAAAGCTGCTCCAGATCGGCGAAATCCACACCGCCGAGCTCGCGTTTCGCGCGACTGAAGGCGCTGCCAAATTCCTCCGTCAGCGCAAGCAAGGTGAGCATGTCGTGCCGGATCAAATCCCAATCTTCCTTCAACGGGTCAGCAGCATCGGCAGCATCCGCCGGCGCAACGGATTCAAGGAACTCCACTTCTTCCATGAATTTCTCGACCGCCTTCCCGACGGTGGTCTTCGTTCCGCGCGGCCAGTTCGCCTTGTCATCCAGCGCGGCGACAATCCTTCGCAGCGCAGTTGCCGCCCGGGTCAACCGCCCAAGGTTTTCACCCTGCAGAGAGCCGGCGCATTCGAGTGCCTCGATGGAGTCCCGGATGGCGGGCACTTCGGAATGCACCTTCAAAATCGGCAGCCAAAGGGCGCGCCATTCAGTGAAGCCGCTGACGAACCATTCGCGCCAGCAGTCAGGCTCCGGATTGATAAAGACGCGCCGCTGGTGCGCAATCCAGCCCGCCGGATCGGCAAGGGACTGAACATAACGATGCAGCTTGAGGATCAGCGCCCGAAGTTGGTCGTCGGTGCCGCGCGCTTGATTGCGAACAAGCTTCTGCACCGCGCGATCGGCTTCCGACGTGCCGCCGTAGTGACGTTCGAAAATGTCGTCCAAAATGCGGTGCATCATCGGGCGAGTTTGCTGTTCGTCGAGAACGCTGATGTCGGGATCAATGCCGAGCTCGTAGAAATGTTCGCGGACGAGTTGCAGGCAGAAGCTGTGCAACGTGCAGATCAGGGCGGAATCGAGCAGGGCGATCTGCTTTTCGATTTGTTCGGAGCCGGGCCGGCGTTCTGCGCGTGTTGGTTGGATCGCGGGGGCGGTTGTCTTCTGCACCGCCATCTCCGCCTTCGCCTGCAACGCTTCGCGGATGCGTCCGCGCATTTCGGCCGCGGCGGCTTCGGTGAAGGTCACCATGAGGATGTTCTCCAGTGACACGCCGTCTTCCAGCAGCTTCATGCAGCGCTGCACGAGCGTGCTGGTCTTTCCAGTGCCCGCGCCCGCCACGACCAGAATATTGCCGCGTGCCGTGATCGCCTGCTGCTGGGCGCCTGTAGGGTGATCGCTCAACGAGAACCTCCAAAGCACTGGATGCGATGACTCATGGCGTTGCCGGCTTCAAGATCCGGAACGGCTGCGTCCAGGGATCGAACCGGCACACGGGCCGATAATCGCAATGGTCGCACGCGGTCTGGCCGCGATACCGGAACGGCGCGATGTTCGCGCGGCCCGCGTAGATTTCGCTGCCGTGCTGGCGCAGAAATTCTTCGACCTTGCGGACCAGCCCCTGGAATTCGCACGCGGCCAACGCTTCGTTTCCAACCTTCGCGAACGATCCATCCTTGTTGATTCTGAACTCGAACTGCTCGCCCTTCGGCCCGCCGCGTTCGTCAAAGAGCCGGAGGTGATCGCCATCGAATCGGCCGCGATGACGCGACCAAATCCGGCGTGCTTCGTCCCGCCCATCCTGTTCTTCGCGCCGCGTGCGAACGGAACCACCGCCGCCGTTCAATGCGACATAAAACGCCCCGGCGGGAATCAGCTTCTCGGCAGATAACTTTCCCGAGCTTTGAACCTGTTCGAGCGCTCCAAGGTAAGCCATCAGCTGCAACTGCAAACCATGGTCGAGCAACACGCGATCCAGCTCCCGGGCGCTGGACTTGTAGTCGATCACGACCGCCAGCGTTTCGCCCGTTTCTTCGACGCGGCACAAATCCACGCGATCGATGCGACCGCGCAGCACCAGCGCGTGGCGATCATCCAGATCGATCCGCCATCCCGGCAGGTTCTGTTCGTTCAATCCAAACTCCATTTCCACCACCGCGGGGTCGAAACGATAATGCGCCGTCCAGCGGATCAATGTTTCCATCAGCCTCTCCAGGCCTTCGATCAGCATCATCCCTGTGAACCGCCGCGCCTGCGCCGCGTTGAACAAGCCGTCCTTGAACTCCGGCAGCAGCGATTCGCCGAGGTGGCGGATCAACTGCCGCGCTTCCGTTGGCGTCACGTCGCGCCAGCGTTTCCCGCGCTTTGCCAGTTGAAGATGAAATGCCTGGAGGATTTCATGCTGAAAGCTGCCTTTCTCGCGCGGGTCGATTTCAAATTCCACGCGCTCCGTAGCGCGCAAGCCATGCCCGACGAAGAAGCGGAACGGGCAGGCGGCGAAATCTTCCAACGCGCTCACCGACGTACGCAGTTCAGGTCCGTGAATCTGATCCACCAATTCCGGTGGCAGTGAGAGTTCGTCGGCGCAGCGGGCGAGCTGATTCCATTTCGCGAACGCTTCGGCCATGGCTGCGTTGTGTGCGAGCAGTTCGGGATGTCGCGCAGCATCGCCATTCTGCAGCAGCAACGCCGCGGCTTCGCTCCAGTGTTCGACTTCCGCGAGTTGGCGGACGCCTGGGTAAGCATCCGAAGCCAGCGCGGGAAAATTCCGGCACAAATCCGAAATGAACACGGAAGAATTCAGCTCGCGTCCGGAGGAATCGCGTTCCGCGAAGGTCACGATCAGCCTGCTGCGCGCCCGCGTGCAGGCAATGTAACCGTAATAACGCTCCAGCCCGATCTGCGTCAGGAAGCCCGAGCCCAGCGGAGCGTTGTGGTCCGCCAGGGTTTCCCGCTCCGCGCGATTCAGCAGTACGGGATTCCCCGGTGGCGCGGGAAAAACACCTTCGTTCATGCCGAGCACGAAGGCGAGTTGCAGGTCTGGATTGCGCGAGCGGTCCACGGCGCCGACGAGCACCTGGTCCAGCGCGGGAGGAATCACACCCACCGTGAGATTGCCAAGTCCCGCTTCCACAATTGGCAACCATTCATTCAGGAAAAAGCTTTCATCGCAGAACGCGCGTTCCACGTTCTCCAGCCACGCGAGCAATTGCGTCCAGACGGTTTCATGAACATGCGGGTTTGGCAGACGGACGCTGGTGGTTGCGTCGTTCCAGCGCTGAAGCTGCCGATCCACTTTCAACTGCGACCAAAGAACGCGCACGGCGCGCGTCAACGCTCTGCCTGAAACGCGATTGCCTGCGGCGCCGAGCGCGTGGCAGAAAGTCTCGAATGGCGGCGCGACCTGCTGTCGCAGCGATTCCATCCGTTGAACCATCGCTTCCGGAGCCTTCGGCAGTTGAATGGGCTTGGTCCAGAACGCCGCCCCACGCCATCCGCGGGCGAGCGCCTCGTTTTCGAGCCAGTCCAGGCCGCTGTCATCCGGGCAGACCAAGCCCGTTTTCAGCGCGGCGAACCAGTCCTCGTGTTCCCAGCCAAAGGCAGCGATGCGCAACGCGTGGCGCGTGAGCTCAGCCAGCGGGTGATGCGCGACCGATTCACGGCGATCAAGGAAGAACGGAATTTCGTATCGCCCAAAAACCCTTCGAACGGCGTCGTGATAGCCGTCGAGATGGCGCAGCAGCAGCGCCGTGTCACGATAACGCACGCCGGTCTCGCGGACGCAGCGACGAATCTCGCGAGCGGCGAACTCCACTTCGACCTCGGGATTCGGGCAGGAAACGATGCGCAATGACGAACTTGAAAAGGCGGGAGCCGTGGCATCGGGATTCAGAAACGGCTTCGGGGCGGTCCAGTGCTTTTCGAGATGCGCAAGCATCGGACTGGCGTCAAACCGGCTGCGAACCGGATCGCGCGGAAGAACTTCGACTATCACCTTTGCGCCGGACAAAGCACTGAGCTCATCGCGGCATTTGGCGAACGCTTCCGCGACGGGTGCCCAGGCAGAGTGCCATGGCGGTGCTTCGCGCGGTTCGGAATCGAGGCAGAAGCTGAGCGTGGCCCTGGCGGAACGCTGGATCGTGGCCGCGAGAAGCTCGCGCTCCTGCGGTGTCATTTGCGCGAAGCCATCCATCCACAAGCCGCCGACGCGAATCTCCCGGCCGGAAAGTTCCAGTTGTTTCAGTTCGGCCGTGGCGAGGTCGAGGAGGTTGTCAGCATCCTGAAGTTTGTGTTCGTGCAGCCATTCGGTGTAGGCGCGCGAGACAATTCCGATGTCGCGCAATTTCCCCGGCAGCCGGCTGGCACCACCGAGATCGGCCACGAGCTTGTCGAGCTGGGCTGCGGAGACGTGATGCTGCTGGAGTTCGCGCAGGAACTCGCTGAGCTGGCGGGCAAAACCGGGCAGCCGGGCAGTCGCGCGGAAGACCTGAAGTTCATCGCGCTTCCGCTCGAGCAACGCGCGGAGGACCATGACGCGGCCTTCTTCCTGGAGCAATTCCGGCTCGGGCTTTTGCAGTTGTTGAAAGACGAAACGCGCGAGGCGTTCGAAGGAAAGAATGTGCAGGCGTGTGTAACCGGGCAAATCGCCGTCTGCCAGCAACTGGCGCTCGAGCTGGAAGGTGGCTTGCTTGGGCGCGAGAAAAACCAGCGGATCGCCTTCCGGATTTGCGTGCAATGCTTCGCGGATTTCCGCCAGACAGCGGAACGTTTTGCCGCTGCCCGCAGGTCCAAGAAGAAAACGAATGTGCACGCTCCATCTTTTACGCGAAGCGGGGCGGGAGCAAAATTGAAATCTGGAAATGGACGGAGTGTCCGGACACGCAGCGCGAAAACAGCTCTCGCGATTTCCTCCACCTCAGACTTCGACCATCTTCCCCGGTTCCGGCTGGATGATTTTCATGTTCGGGTGGCGCGAGCGGATCTGTTCCTCGAACCAGCCGCGCGCAGCCGCATCGCCGTGGCCGAGCAGAACAGCGCGCGGATTCACCTGCGCCACGAAGTTCATCAAGTCCTCGCGATTCGCATGGGCGGTGAGGTCGAATTCCTCCAGCTGACAGTTTCTGGTCACTTCGCCACCGCTGGCGCTGAAGAGGAATGTCTCGCCTGGTTTGGCGGCGCGCAACCGGCCGCCCGGCGTATCAGGATCGGTGTAGCCCACCAGAAAGATGCCCATGCGTTCGTCGCCAATCATCCGCAACGCCAGATCGTGCGCGGCGGTTTTCTCGCTCATCATCCCGGCGGTGAGCACGAACAGCCGGCCGCTCAGGCGCATCGCTTCGGACTGGCTCTTCTCCAGCACAACGAGGTTTAACGCTTCATGCAACAGCATGTCAGGCAGCCGTCGGTTGGTGCGGTGCGATTCCAGATCGTAAATCTCGGTGAACACGCGCCCCAGTCCGCCAATGTAAACCGGCTGCGGCTTCAGGCGCCCCTGATGCATCAGCAACGCCAGCAGCGCTAAAATCTCCTGCGTGCGGCCCAGGGCAAAGGTGGGAATCAGCACCGACCCTTTGCGATCCAGCACACGTTGGATCGATTGACTGAGCCGCTCAATCTCCGCTTCACGCGTAAAATCAGGCGCCACGTGCCGGTTGCCGCGGGTCGTTTCCATGATCAACACATCGGCGCGGACATCTTCAAACCGCGCACGTTTCAGAATCGTTTGATCGTGGAAACAAACATCGCCGGTGTAGAACACGGTTTCCTTCTTCCCACGCACCAGCACCCCGGCGGACCCGAGCGCGTGCCCGGCATCGAAGAACTTCAACGTGGGCGATTCCATTCCCGTCTGGAGCGCCTGGAAATCAGCCCAATCGATTTCGCGGTTGTATTTGAAGCCTTGGAACAGCGAAGCAATGTCATCCACTTCGTCATGGCTGTAGAGCGGGTATTCCTTGATGCCAAGTTCGTCGCGCTGGCGAACCATCACATTCACCGAATTGTGAAGAACCCGTTCGATCAGGAAGTAGCTCAGCTCCGTCATCAGCACGTGCGCGCGCGGGAAGTGCCGCATGGCCACCGGAAGCGAACCAACGTGGTCGTGATGACAATGCGTGATGGCAATGGCATCGACTTCTTTGCTGGCGACGGTGCCATAGAGCGGGAGGCTGGCGCGGCCTTCGCGCTTGGGATGCGTGCCGGCATCCAGCAACAATCCGCGGCCGTCGATTTCGAGCAGCCAGGCGCTGGCGCCGATGTCCGAGTCCGGGTTCAGATTGGTGATGCGCATAATTTGATTACCCCGCCCACAGGGGCGGATTGCTCCACAAACGGCGATTCGCCGGGTTATCGTTTTACCGAAACGGGCCTGGCGGCCGGAGCGTTGGTTTTTGGAGCCCCCGCTCGCGCCGGGACTGGGTTGGACTTCGCCGGTGCCGCCGCTTTTTTCGAAGCTGCGGCACTGGAGGCCGTGGTTTTCGAACTGACAACCGGTTGAGCAGCGGGCGCAGATTCCGTTTTGGTCACGGGCGGGATGCTCTTTCGCATCGCGGCAACGAGCAGCGAATTCAAGTCGTCGTGCTTGGTGAAACGCGCTGGCGGATCGAAAAGCGAGGCCGCGGGCCGGGCCGTCTGCACCTGCGAGAAACGCACCATGGTGGTGCCTTCCCTGGATTGCACCATGATCTGGACTGGGAACTCATTCATGTCCGATGCGTTCCAGGTGGTGGCCTCCAGCAAGCTGAGGCCTTTGGCATTCTTCACCACCACCTTGTTCTTCGTGCAGGGATGCTTGTCGATGGTTTCCTTGCCGAGCGGCGTGCGTTGCACCTGGGTGCTGCCCTGCGCGACCTGGGCTTCGTCGGCCGTTATTTCCAGGTCGATGTAACCGCCCGCGCGGGTGAACACATTGTGAACGACGCGTTTGTCCAGCCGCACAATGCTGGCGATCTGATTGAGACCCGCTTGCGACATCAGCTTGATCTGCCCCGCCGGAACGCTGGGCCCTTGCATGGCGGCAAGATCGAACTCCATGCGCATGCGGCCATCGAGCAGCGCGAAGTTCATCGGACCGCGCAGAACTTCCTGCCGGTTCGTAGTGAACACATGAACGTTCGCCCTGGCCGAGAAGGCCTTGGTTTCGCCGAACAGCTTGACCAGACCGGCGCCCAACCCGGCCGAGGAATCCAGCAATTGCGCCTGGACGCTTACAGCAGAAAGTCCGAACACCGACACCAGCAGCAGCCAGGCTTTGAAGCGAAGAACAAGATTCATGTAATCGTCGGCCACACGATAGGCCGGAAACCGGGTTTCACCCAGCCCAAAATTCGCCGACCGGCGTGCGGCGGCGGCCATTGGCGATTCGGAAACCGTAGTGCCAGATTGCGCATCTTCCGCGCTTCCAGCGCGGGATTGCCTGGGGCCCGGGCGACCCTGCCTTGCACCTCGGGAGTTGAATGTTCGCTGCTGTATGCTCCCCTTTCTGGTCTCCTGCAGCGGATAAAACAAAACCGCCGCGGCAGCGAACTGTCGCGGCGGGTGAATACGGTTTTCGATCTTTACGGCGCGCGCAGGCGGAAGAAGGCCGCCGGCGTAGTGCGATCGATGGTGATGTTGGTGGATGTGATCGACGCGCTGCCCGCCACATCAACCCAGTTCGTGCTCAAGCCAACCGACAGGCTGTTGGTCTGCGATTGCAGAATCCAGCCCGCATGGCTGTTTGGCCAGGAAACCGTGAGGGTGTTTCCGCTCACGCTGACCGTGATGTTAGTGGGCGTCGTCGGAATGGGGTTCGCCACCTCAATGAAGCCCGTGCCCGCAAGGAAAGGCGAGCTGGTCGCGCTGCTGTACAGCCCCGGCGCCTGGCTCGCGCCGTTCAGGACAAGTCCGGCGACGCGGTTGGTGCCGGTGTGGTTCAATTGCAGAACTGCGCCGCTGGCGATCGTCACCGTCGAACGAGGAGCATTTAAACCGGCGGCGCTGTTCAGCGTCAGCATGCCGGATGCGATATTCAGGTTCAGCTGCCGGGCACCGTCGCGGATTGAACCGGTGAAGGTCGAATCACCACCTGCGTAAGTCAGCGTCGAATTCGCCGCCACGCTGCTGTTCGTGATGGCCACGCCCGCGTTCAGGCCGGCGATGGACTGGTTGAAACCAGCCAGGTCGAAGCGTGAATTGTCGGTGATGACCGACGCAGTCGGGAGCGCGTTGTTCGCGCCGAGCCGCAAGGTGCCGTTGACGATGCGGTTTGTGCCCCAAGTGTTGCCCGTTGAGCTTACAACCCAGGTGGAGCCGTCATCGACCTGAATCTGGCCGTTCGGCGCAAGCGTCACGACGCCGGAGAGAATGCCCACGCCTGTGGCATTGCCCCGGATGTTGATCTTGCCGATGAAACTCGGATCGGCGGTGACGTTGCCCGCGACGATGAACGTGGAATTCGCATCCACGCCGAACCCAATCTGGTTTCCGGGATCGCTGTCGCCGGTGATCGTGATCGGGCCGGTCCACACGTTGGTGAAGCCCACGCCCGAGCCAACAAGCGCCGAACGCACCGTGCCGTTGCCGCTGGAAGGCATGGAGAGCGACTTGGTATTCGGGATGATGGCTCCGCCCGAAACCGTCACGCGCGAACCGCTGAGGCCGGGGCCGCCAGTGGTGCTGGTCATTTCGATCTGGCCGCTGCCCAGCGCGTTGCTGTTCGCCAGATTCAATGTGCCGGCGCTGAATGAAACGCCGCCGCTGAAGGTGTTCGAACCCGCCAGCACCAGAGTGCCGCCGAGGTTCTTGATCAACGGACCGGTGCCGCTCACCTGATTCGAGAACACCATGGTTGAACCGTTGTCCACCTGGATTGCCGTCGAGTTGCTCAGCGTGACGGTGCCGTTGATGACGAAGGTTTGGTTGCCGCCGTTGCGCAGTGCTGCCGTTGAAGTGTCGGCCGGGTTCAGGATGATGTTTTCGTCGATCGTCCGATTCACAAACGCGTTCAACTGACCGGAGCCGCGGACGATCGTCGGCGCGTTCGTCGCACCCAGCGCGAAGTAGTTGTTTGCCTGGATCGATCCGGCTTCGATCACCGTGAGGCCGGTGTAGCTGTTGCTGCCGGACAGGACGGTGCTGCCGCCGAGGTTCGTGATCACGCCTGAACCATGGACGGCGTTGGTGACGATTACTGTTCCAGAACGATTGAAGAGCAACGCTGCGTTATTCGTGATCAGGCCGCGACCGAGATTTCCCATCGTGCCGCCACTTGGCGCGGACGGATCGCCCACCTGGATCGCGCCTGCCGTGATGACGGTCGGTCCCGTGTAGGAGTTCGTGTTGTCGAGTGTCAGCGTGCCGGTGCCGCCCTTGGTCAGGCTCCCGGTAAGAAGGCTTCCACCGGTGAAGGTGTAGTTCTGTGATGAATTCACTGTGATGGAAGATGGCGAAAGCTCGCCCACCAGATTGACCGCCGGAGAACTGGAGCCGCTGTTGTTGAACGTCACCGCGTCGCCCGTGAGGAAGGTTGCCGGGCTGCCGTTCTGGAGCCAGTTGGCCGTCACGCCCAAATCCCAGACGTTGCCGGAACCGTCGCCCTGCCAGGTGAGTGCCACGGGAACGTGCGTTACGATCAGCTCAATCGTCTTGGCCGTGGTGTTGTTGTTCAGCGCGAATCCGGGAGGAACCGTGAGGTTTGCCACGCTGCCAGCGAAGGTGCCGTATTGGAACAACGTGTAAGTGCCGCTGCTCGGTGTGCCGATCAGGTTCAACGTGGTCGGGCCGGCTGCATTGAGTTCGCCGGAGACGACGATCAGGTCGTTCACGCCTGCGCCCGGCGTGGTGGTGGAGCCGAGCTGGAAGTTCACGCTCGCGCTGCCGTTGAGATTCAAGTTTCCGTTCACCGTCAAAGTTCCTATGCCGGTTCCGGGATCGATTGTTGCGCCGCCGGCATCCGTAAGGCTGCCCACGATGGTGCCACTGCCAGTCACGGCCTGGCTGCCGTTCAATGTCCAGCCACCGGGCCCGGCCACATTCAAGGTGGCATTCGAAGCGATGCTGACGACCGGGCTGCCCGCGTAAGCCGAGCCGAGCAGTGTCAGCGTGCCTTCGTTAACAGCGGTGTTTCCGGAAATGCTCAGGCCACCATTCACGGACAGCGTGCCCGCGCCTTGTTTGGTGAAGGTGAAACCGCCAGCGGATTCGCTGACCGGGCCAACGCTGAGGGTTGAATTCGAAACCGTCACGATTGCATTGGCGGCGATCTGCACGCTGCCAGCGCCCATGTCGAGACTGCGCGTGCCGATGAAGGTCACGTCGCCATTCCAGATTTGGGAGTTGTTGTTGACCATGGTCACGTTCGCACCGCCCGTGCTGTCGAGCACTGCGCCCGCGTGCAACGTCAATTGAGCGGAGCCCAAAGCCGTGGCGCTGTTCAGATTCAACTGACCCGCAGTCGTCACCACTTCACCGCTGAAATCGCTCGCGCCGGACAGCGCCAGCACGCCATTGCCCGTCTTGGTCAACACACCGTTGCCGGTGATCGGGCTGGCGACCGTCAGCGTCGCCACAGTATTGGTGTCCGGATTGGCCACGGCGAAGGTGCCGTTGCCGTTCAGCGTGACGCCGCGGTTGGCGTCATTGATCGAAAAGGAATTCGTCGCGCTTAGAATGCCGCCTTCGAAAGTGATCTGACCGGCGTTGAACGTTCCTGGATTGCCGCCGAGACCTTCTTCAGACGCAACACCCAGTTTTCCGATCAATGTAATCGGGCCGGTGAACGCTGAGTTGTTTGCCAGCAAATAGACAATCCGCGTGGTGGTTTCCGCCGGTGCATCCGTTGCCGCGATGTTCAGCGGGCCCGAACCGCTCATCGGCGCGAAGACGAGAATATTGCCCTGCTTGGCCCAGAGCTGGCCGCCATTTGGCGTGACCGCCAGTGTGCCGGCCATCTGGAAAAGGTCGAGTACACCGTTGAGATGCAGAATCTGGCCGCCGTCGAGAACCCAGTTCGCCGTCAGCACACCATTGGTGCCGAGTCCCTTGTATGCGATGCCAGCCGAGGCGTCCTGAGCCGGGGCATTGTTCGCAACGAGAGAATTCCCCGCGAAGGTGTAGCTGTTGCCGTCGGCCGGGGTGCGCAGCCGGAACTGGCTCGTGAAGTAATCATTGCCAGCGCTGGGCGGTGCGGCGTTGTCCCAGAGGCCGGCGGAATTGAAGGAGGAAGCGCCAAAGGCATCGTTGTCCGTGAGGGTGACGTTTGCCGCCCGGGCGGCCAGCGTGCCGACACCGGACGCCAGCGCCAGGAGCGCGATCGATTTCAGGTTTTGGATGTTCATATTCATTTTAGGAAAAAAGTTGGCCGGAACACTCGTGCCGGTTAACCACAGCGGAAGTCAGGAATGGCCGTAAGGCGAACTCCACGGAGACCCGTCCAAGGGAGGAAACAAACTCCGAGAATCGTGCAACGAATCTGAACTGCCTTTCACCGACCGCATGACGAAGCCGCAACAAACAGCGGATGGAAACTACCACCGGTCGGGAGGTGGTCAAATGCCCCAATCGGGTGATTTCCACCGTCACGCTGAATTCGGTCACCGCTGCGCAGCGGGAGAGGACGTTCGAAAATCGAATGTCATGCATCATCGAATCCGCTGTTGGGGACTTCACCTCCTTCAAGATTCGACGCTCCGCATGGTTGCATTGAGACACGGCGAACGCCGTGCTCATGAAACCGGTTTTGCCCTTGTTCATCTTCGTCGATGCGTGCGGATGGGAGATCATCCGTGACGATCCCTTTGTCCGGAACTGCGCGCCGATCCGCCGCAAGCTGACGTCGGTCTTCGGTTACAGCTCCGCCTGCGTGCCGTCCATTCTCTCGGGCCGCTGGCCGGACGAGCATCGCAACTGGTGTTACTTCGTTTACGATCCTCAGAACTCGCCGTTCAAGTTCCTCAAGCCGCTTGAGCGCCTGCCGCGCGCCATCACCAGCCGCCGGATTTTCCGCCGCTGGCTTTCGAAGTTCGTCAAAGCGCGGCTCGACTTCCGGGGTTACTTCGATCTCTACAACATTCCGTTCAGTCACATTTCGCTTTACGACTTTTCGGAGAAGAAGAGTCCGCTGCAACCGGGCGGAATGAACGTTGGCGGGAACATCTTTGACTTTCTCGAGGAACATAACGAGAAATTTAGCTTTTTCTCCTGTCAGC
>CAMLLE010000011.1 GCA_946480555.1 uncultured Verrucomicrobia subdivision 3 bacterium | reverse complement strand
GCGGATGTTCCGCTACAAGGTTTCTGAGACGTTAAATTGAACTGAGTTCCGCCCAGCCGACGCACTCGAAAGGGCAGCGCGTTCGTTCAGCGGCCAAGGAGTGAACGGCGTTCGATCGTGTCTGCGCCGATGCCATATCGCGGAGCGGCCTTGAGCGAGAAGGTGAACGCGACCAGGAAATCGTCCTGCCTTCCGACTTCATTTCGCATGCCCACCGTCAATGCGCACGTCCAGCTGCGCAGATCCCGATACGCGGTGTAGAATTGCTCGCGCAACTGGCCGTCGCGAACGTCGTAATAATGGTTCGCGCGGAAACCCCAGTTCTCGTTCACCCGATAATACAGCGTCGTATTCATCAGGTTATTGCCTTCGCCCAGCCAGGTCGGGGCATTCGGCCGGTCGGGCCGCAAGTAGAAATGCCCAACGCTGAAGCTCCAGGTGTCGTTCGGCTGGATCGCGAGATTGTGCAGCGACATCGTCCATTCCTTCTCATCGATGTCGTAGCGCGTCTGCGACTGCAGCGCGAGCCACTTGCGCGGGCGCACGGTCACATCGGAATAGATGTCCGAAAAAGTGTTGCGATACTGTGGCGCCTCGGTGGTCTCGGGGCGCAGCCGCCAGTCGGTGTAAACCTGCCAGTTCAAAAGCTCGCTGACTTCGCCACCACGCTTGGTCTGAAGCCTGTTGCCCAGACCGAAGCGGATCACGTTCTGGCTGTCCACCGAGTCGATCGAATTGTACTCGGGAAAATCGACCGGCAGGATGCGCAGGCTGGGCAATTCGTAATCAAACTTCGGCAGGTCACTGGGGCGATAGTTCGGCGTCGGGACGTAAACGTAATTGGCGGAAGGAACCACGATGTGCCGCAATCCATCGACGTCCAGCAATGAACTGCGAACACCCTGCCAGACGCGCGATGCTTTGAAGGACAATTCCGCGCCGGTGTTGAACACGCCGCGCCCGGCATCGCCATCGTTGAGGCCCGCCGCGGCTGAGCCTTCGCCCGGCCCATTTGCTTCTGTGTAATAAGTGAGCCGCCCGCCCACGCGCGGCGTGAAGTTCAGCCAGCCGAAGAACGTGCGCGGCAGCGTGACTTGATGGTAGGTGTCGGCGCGGCCGGCTTCGAAGCTCAGCCCGCTGGGTGCGTTGTTAGTGTTGGCAAACAGCCGGCGATAATAGCCGACGGAGCTTTCGCTTTCGTAGAACAACGGGGATTCACCGATCTGCTGGCGGAAACCGGAGAGTCGCACATCGGGCAGGCGTTCGACGGTTTCGTAAAAGTCGTTCACGCGCGGCTGCGCGAGCACATCGAGGCTGAAGTTCTGCCAGAAGCGGTTCACTTCGACGAACGTGTTCGGCTGCGGATTGTGGCGGTATTCGCCTTCGAAAAAGTCGCGAACCACGCCGGGATCGTTCTGGTAACGGACCACCGACTTCACGTTGAGATTCGTGTAAGGATTCGCCTGGTAAGTGAACTTGAAGCGCTGTCGGTTTTCAAACACCGGCGCGAACATCGCGTTCGTGCGCGGGTTGTCGTCGTGCGTGTAGTAGTAGCTGAGCGAACCGTTGCCCCAGCGGCCGAAGTGAAAATTGACGTCCGGCCCGGCGCCGACGCCGCGCAGCTGGCGGTAATCGAGGTGGAATTCGCCGTCGAAATGCTCGTTCGCAATCCACGTGTAGGTGCCGAGCAAGTAAGCGCCGTAGCGGCTGCGATAACCCGGGGTGACGTTCAGGTTGTTGGCGTTCGGACCGATGTTGCGGACGTAGAACGGAAAATAAAATATCGGCGTGCCGGCGGCGTAGAGCGTCGCGTGCGTGGCTTCAACCTTTTTGCCAGGATAGATCCGGAGGTTCTTGGCGCGGATGCCGATCATCGGCCGCCAGATGTCTTCCGTGGTGATCAGGGCGTTCGTCGCCGTGTAAACGCCGTTGGTCAGATCGCCATGCAAGCCGCGGCCCATCATGAACACCGGGGCGCGGCCGGCGCGAAAGCGGTCGGACGACATCTGCTGTGTGTAGAAGTTGTATTGGACGTGATCGCCGGTCCAGACCATGGCGTCCTGCTGCAGGCGAACGTGTCCCGTCGCGGACACATCGCCGGTCTCCTCGTTCACAACGGCGCGATCGCTGGTCAACACAGCTCCGCGATAGCGAATAACCACGTTGCTGGTGACGGTGGCAATGTTGCGCTCAAAATCGTAAACCGCCTCGCCATCGGAGTTGATCTTGATGTCCTCAACGGCTGCTTCTTGAGCCGTGAGACAAACAGCGCCAGCAATGAGGACAAGCGCGAACGCAAGATGGGAGCGGAGATTTGTCACAGCGCCGGGAGCTTTGCAAATGGCGCCAGCACTGCCAAGCGGAGAATGGTTCGACGCGTGCCCGGGTGCGCTCGACGAATTCCGCAGCGGGTTTGAAGCGATTAACTGGTGATCGCGACGGCGCCGCTCTACCGGGGCGCCGCTACGAAAACGAGGCATGGAAATCCAGGCTGGATGGATTTCTCAAGTGCCGGCGATTTCTTGCGGGCCCTTGCCGCCGCTCACGAGAAACAACACGGCCATGCGGACGGCGAGTCCGTTCGTCACTTGATCTAAAATCACGGAGCGGTTGCAGTCAGCAATTTCACTGTCGATCTCGACGCCGCGATTGATCGGGCCGGGGTGCATGATCAATGCGTCGGGCTTGGTTCTCGCCATCCGCGCTTTGTTCAATCCAAACAGCGTCGTGTACTCGCCAATGCTGGGAAACATCGTCTTCCGCTGACGTTCGTGCTGAATGCGGAGGAGGTTGATGATGTCGGCGTCGGCGATGGCCTCGTCCACATTGTAGGTTACGCGGCAGCCCATTTCCTCAAACACCCGCGGCACCAGCGTGGATGGACCGCAAAGCGTGACCTTGGCGCCCAGTTTAATGAGCGCCCAAATGTTCGAGCGGGCGACGCGGCTGTAGAGGATGTCACCCAGGATCGTGACATTCAGGCCGGCTACCTTGCCCTTGTGCTCGCGAATCGTGAATGTGTCGAGCAATGCCTGCGTGGGATGCTCGTGCGCGCCGTCACCGGCATTGATCACGCTGGCATTGATGACGCGGGAAAGAAATGACGCCGCACCGGACGCGCTGTGGCGGATCACGATGAAATCCGCATTCAATGCTTCCAGGTTCTTCGCTGTGTCCTTCAACGTCTCGCCTTTCTTCAGCGACGAAGCTTCGGCGGTGAAGTTAATGATGTCGGCGGAAAGGCGCTGCTCGGCCAGTTCGAAGCTGATGCGCGTGCGGGTCGAAGGTTCGACGAACAGGTTGACGACGGTTTTGCCGCGCAGCGCGGGCACCTTCTTGATGGCGCGTTTGCCGACCTCTTTGAACGCCTTGGCGGTGTCGAGGACGATGTTGATCTCCTCGGCGCTGAGCGATTCGATGTCGATGAGATGTTTGCGGTTCCAGATCATGGGAGTGGTTGCCGTTTTTCCAGAATCACCTGGTCCTGCGGGGAACCGCCTTCGGTGAGGCGGACGGAAATCTTTTCCGAGATCGAAGTGGGAACGTTTTTTCCAACGAAGTCTGCCTTGATCGGCAGTTCGCGGTGTCCGCGGTCAATAAGCACTGCGAGTTGAATCCGCTTGGGACGACCGAAATCGTTCAACGCATCCATCGCGGCGCGCGTGGTGCGGCCGCTGAATAGAACGTCATCCACGAGCACCACTGTTTTGCCGGTGACGTCGAATGGAATCACGGTGGGGAATACCTGCGGCATCGCGCGATGGTTCAGATCATCGCGATGCATGGAAACATCGAGCACGCCGACCGGAACGGGATGCTGCCAGATTCCATTCAAGGCTTTGCTCAGACGCCGCGCGAGATCGTCGCCGCCGATCGGAACGCCGATCAGGACGATGTCGTGGCTGTTTTCATTGCGTTCAGCGATTTCATGAGCGATGCGCGTGAGGGCGCGGTGGATCGCGGCGGCATTCAGGATGACACAGGAGTCAGACATAAGAAAACGGACGGCTCCGGGCGGAGCTGTCCGTTGGAATGGAAAGTTTTTTCATCAGGTCCTTCGCCGCCTCGCTGGGCAGCCTTAAAGGATCGACCGCGGGTTGGTTAATTTAGTTGGCTCCGAGGGTTGCTTGCTGGCGGGCTTTGCGCCATTTGGACCGATGCTTGATGATCCAGTCCGTCAGTGCACGCTCGAACCCAATATCCCGTCCGGCCTTTTCCGATTCGATCCACTTGTGTTTGAGAATCTCTTCGCGCTCGGCTTGAAACTCGCGGTAGAGCGACGAATTCTTCAAGAGATCGCTCGACTGGGCGGGCTCGTTGGTTTGGTCCGACATAAACTGATGTCTTTGACGTTGAACTCTATGAACGGTTTGCGGAGCTGACAATGCAAAACTCTGGCCCCGAACTGCACCCAGTTTCACAGGCTAACATCTGCCAGAATCTACGAAGTTCCGGCCCGTTTGCAAATCACCCAAATCAACTACACGCGCTGGCCAAATCGCTGCTGCAAGGTTTTTGCGATCTGCACAAATGCCTGTCCGGCAGGTTTGTCGGGGGACGACACCGCGATCGGGATTCCCCGATCCCCGCCTTCCCGGATTTCCGTGAAGATGGGGACTTCACCCAGGAAGGGCACCCCTTTGCGCTCCGCTTCTGCCCGCCCGCCCCCGTGTCCGAAGATTTCCAGACGATCCCCATTGGGAGCCGTGAAGTAGCTCATGTTTTCCACAATTCCCAAGATCGGCACATTCACCTTTTCGAACATGGCGATGCCTTTGCGGACCACGCCAAGCGACGCCTCCTGCGGGGTGGTCACCACCACGCCGCCATCGAGCGGCACGGTTTGGCAAAGCGAAAGCTGGGCGTCACCAGTGCCGGGCGGAAGATCGACCAGCAGAAAATCCAGATCACCCCATTCCACCGACGTGAAGAATTGCTGGATGGTTTTCATGATCATCGGCCCGCGCCAGATCACCGGTTGGTCGCCATCGATCAGGAAACCGATGCTCATCAGCTTCACACCGTGTTTCACTGGCGGAACCATCTTTTCGTCGGCGCTGAGCGTCGGGCGCTCATTCGTGCCCATCATCAGCGGAATGCTCGGACCGTAGATGTCGCAATCCAGCAAGCCCACGCGCGCGCCGAGATGCTGCAAGGCACATGCGAGGTTCACGGAGGTGGTGGATTTTCCGACGCCGCCTTTGCCTGAGGCGACGGCGATCACGCGGTTGATTCCAGGAACGCGATTCGGCTGCGCCGCCGCCCCGCCCGTTGCGGCGGCGCCGGTCTGCTGGCGGACTTCAACATGCACTGCCTGCACACCGGGCAAACTGCGCAAGGCGCGCTCGGATTCCGCCTTGATCTGCTGCGCGGCTTCGGGGTTGTTCGAGGTCAGTTGAAGCGCCACGCTCACGGCGCCATTGCCGATCGAAACTTCCTTCACCAATCCGAATGAAACAATGTCCCGCGAATAACCGGGATACTTGACCGCGCTGAGAGCTTTCCGCACATCGCTTTCCGTAAACATAGAGGCGACACGTTTACCCAAGCGTGAAGTGAACGCAAGCGAGGACGCGGGCGGTTCGGGGCAGACGATCAGTTGCTGATCAAGCGATGCATTTCGCTGCCGGCCAGCAGAAAAGCGCCGGCGCCGTAAACTTCCGTTGCCTCCGGATCGAAGCGTTTGGGATCGGCGCCGATTGGCTGCACGTGCGTCAGTTTGCCTTCGGCATTCACGCATTGCACCAGCGCTGCCCAAGCTTTGCGCGCGGCGGGTTCAAAACGCTTGCGATCCAGCAAACCTTCATTCACGCCCCACGCGAGCGCGTAGGTGTAGAAACTCGATCCGCTCGTCTCCTTGAGCGGATAATGTTCCGGATCGAGGAGGCTCGAACGCCAGAGTCCGTCGGGCTGCTGGCACTTGAGAATGGCTTCTGCCATTTCCTTGAACTGCTGCTCGAAGCGCGGGCGTTCGGGATGATTTTTCGGCAGGTGGCTCATCACGCGAACCAATCCGCCCATCACCCAGCCATTGCCGCGGCTCCAGAAAATCTTCCGGCCGTTCTCCTCGCGTTTGTTGAAGTAGGTGCTGTCGCGGAAATAAAGATGCTCGCTCGTGTCGTAAAGGTATGCCGAGGTGCGCCACCAATTTGTGATGCCGAATTCCAGGTAGCGGCCCTCGCCGGTCGCTTTCCACATCTCAACCCACGCGGGCGGCGCCATGAACAGCGCATCGCACCAGGACCAGAGATCATCGATGCCACGCTGGGTGAAATCCAGGGTCGGGAAGTTTCGCGGATTCGCCAGGATGCGATCGAACGAGGCGCGCATCGGTTCGATCATCTTCGGATCGCGTTTCAGGAAGTAGAGCTCAACGTAGGTCTGTCCGACAACGTGGTCGTCGGCATGATACGGACGGCGTCCGAGGCGCCATTGATTCGATTCGCCCATGCGAATCATCGCCTCCACGTATCTGGGATTTTCCGAGATTCTGCTGAGCGCCATGAAACCGGTATAACCTGCGCCTTGAGTCCAGTCAGTCGGGCGATGCCGGCTCGGGTTGGCGAGCTGCCAGTCGGCCACGCGCTCCATTACGGCGAGGATCGCTTTCGCTTCTTCAGCTTTTTGGGCTTGCCGTGCATTCTTGGTATCGATGCTTCCACATGCAGACGTGAATGCCAGCAGGATCAGAGGGAGAAGATTTGCGCATTTCATGCGAGTCGCAGAATGGGAGCGCACAGTCCGCCGGGTCAATCCCCTAGGAGGGTGAAAATGTGGGCGGCACGGCGCGCTTCCGGAGAAATCCATCCCTGGCAGAAGCGTCATTTCAACCAGGGGAGTTCCTGCGGGATGTTGAATCTGGCTCGTACTTCACTAAGCTCCAGAGCATTCACTCTGGCTTAACGCAACGAACGCAACGCGCGATGAAAAAATCAAAACCTGTTTCTGTGGTGACCGGGGCGGCGGGATTTCTCGGTTCACACCTCACCGACCTCCTTCTCGAGCGCGGACATCGCGTGATCGGCATCGACAACCTCGTCACGGGCACGGTGGACAACATTGCGCACCTGGCAGGCAATCGTGACTTCCGTTTCATCGAACAGGATGTCACGGAATTCCTGTTTCTCGACGGGTCGGTGGATTATGTCTGGCACTTCGCATCGCCCGCCAGTCCGATCGATTATCTGGAACTGCCCATCCAAACGCTGAAGGTCGGTTCGCTCGGCACCCACAAGGCGCTCGGCCTCGCCAAAAACAAAGGAGCGCGATTCCTCATTGCATCCACTTCTGAAATCTATGGCGACCCGCTGGTGCATCCGCAGCCGGAAGAATACTGGGGCAACGTGAACACGATCGGGCCGCGCGGTTGTTACGATGAGTCGAAGCGCTTCGCGGAAGCGATCACGATGGCGTATCAGCGCGAGCACAAGGTCGAAACACGGATTGTGCGCATCTTCAACACATACGGTCCGCGCATGCGGATCAACGACGGGCGCGTCGTGCCGGCGTTTGTCAGCCAGGCGTTGAAGAACAAGCCGATCACCGTTTTTGGCGACGGCAAACAGACGCGCAGCTTTTGTTATTACTCCGACCTGATTGAAGGCATTTACCGGCTGATGATGAGCGACTACGGTTTGCCCGTTAATATTGGGAATCCCACTGAACTCACGATGCTGCAATTTGCGGAAGAAATCATACGCGCCACCAAATCGCGCAGCAAAATCAGCTTCAAACCGTTGCCGCAGGACGATCCGAAGCAACGGCGACCTGACATCACCAAGGCGAAGAAGCTTTTGAAGTGGGAACCGAGAATAGAACTCGCCGACGGCCTGGTGAAAACCATCGAATACTTCCGTCAGAAGGTTTGAACCCGAGGCCCGCGTCTGACCGAACCGTCGGCCAGGACGCATCACCGATGACGAAGCGCGGCGCTCACAGAGCGGCGCTACAGTCTTAATGTGATTTCTGAAAGCGTTTCCGCCGCGTCTTCGGCTCGCTTCAGCGATTAACGCGTTGTGCTGCGAGCGAACTCAGCTTCCGCCTTCGGCATCAACTCCTGCAGCTGCTGGATGCGCACGCTGTCCACCGGATGTGTTGAAAGAAATCGGGCAAGGAATCCATTGCCGCCACCGCCTTGCTGCTGATTGTGGTCGGAGAACCGCTTCCAAAAGTTGACCGCTTCCTTCGGATCGTAGCCGGCGCGCGCCATATACATCAGGCCGATGTGATCCGCCTCGGATTCCTGGGCGCGGCTGTGCGGCAACTCCCGGCCGAGCTTGGTGCCGGCGCCATACGCGAGCATCGTGATCTGCTGCCATTTCGGGTCTGCCGCCGACAGACCCGCGCCGAGCATTTGCCCGCCCGTTTGCATCACCATCGCTTCGCTCATCCGTTCGGCACCGTGCCGAGCCACCGCGTGAGCGACTTCGTGACCGATCACCGTGGCGAGCCCCGCTTCGTCCTTCGTGACGGACAGGATGCCCGTGTAAATGCCAACCTTCCCGCCCGGCAGGCAGAACGCGTTGGCCTCAGGGCTTTCAAAAACCACGAACTCCCATTGAGCATTCGGCATGTCTTTGGAGGCAACGGCAGCGATCCGTTTACCCACTCGCTGCAACAGCGCGTTTGCCGCTTGGTCACTGCTGATGGGCGTCTCCTTCTTCAGCTGGTCGAAGCTGCTCAATCCGAGCTGCATTTCCTGGGAAGCTGAAACGAGATTGAGTTGGCTGCGTCCCGTCAGCGGCACGGTGGAGCAACCAGTGCCCAGCGCGATCAACAAAGCTGCGATGGCAAATGCGGTCTTCATGGATTTCCTTTCTGCGCTAAGGAACCATAGTCCATCCGAAATTCAATTCAGAACATCCCGCAGAGTTTTGTCAGGCTGAACTGATATACGCACCCGCACCACGACAATTATCCTGGCCCCGCAGAGAAGTGCAGTGAGAATGCCTCCATCGCAGGGCATCTGACCCCATGGAACCAGCCGCTTCAGCAGTTAGGTTGACTCCGACAACGCCTATGAAATCCAGCCTCGCAATGCTACTGACCGCACTGCTTGCCGCCGGCTGCGCGGAGACGCGCCATGACCTGGGTGGCAGCGCGGAGAACGATCGCAACGTCCTCACAGGCGGGCCGGTTACTGGGGCAACCGTCGATACGCTGCCGCCCGCCGTGCGCGGCGCGCTGCTTCAACACGCGCCGAACGCGGAGATCGCGGACATCGACAGGACCATGCGCAGCGGCCAGGAGGTTTATGAGATCTCCTTCGCGAATCCAGGCAAGAATCCAAAGCTTTACATCACAGTGGCCGGGAATCTGATTGCCAATCCTGACCCGCCCCGTTGAGGAGGAACCGTGAATCGAATCCAATATCTGTTTCCAGTCGCTGCGCTCATCATCGCGCTGAACAACGGTTGCGTGAGCGAACCGCAGTTCGTCGAATATCCCTATCACCAGCCGCTCTCGTCTCCCGGACAGAAGTTCGCGGGGTTGCCTCCCGCGGTTCAAGCCACCGTGCGCGCACAGGTGGGCGCCGCGCAGATGGAAAACATCACGAAGCTGACGGAATCCGGCCAGGTTGTGTATCGCATCTCATTCCAGGATCGCGAGCGGTTCCCCGCGCTGTATGTGGCGCCGGATGGCAGCGTGCTTTATCCTGAATCCTTCGGCGTGGCGGTCGGAGCAGGACAGGAAGACATTGGTGCGATCAGCGGTGGTGGCAGCAGCGGATTGAAGCTGAGCGATCTCCCACCGCCTGCGGTGAAGAAGATTCAGGAAGCCGCGCCGTCAGGCGAAGTGGCTTTTATTCAGAAATTCAACCTTGGCGGTTTGACCTATTACGATGTGACGTTCAAGAACGGAACGCATCATCCCGTTCGCGTGAGTGAAGAGGGAATGCTTCTTAAATGAAGCGCTTCCATTCACGCTCCGCGCTTGAGCTGCTTTCCGCCCGGATTCAGCCAAACCAATCTCACGGATTTGCCGGTGTGAGCCAGCGGTCGATGATGTACGCCGTGTCCGGGCCTGATTGGCTCGGAGCCGGCGTCGCCGCGAGACCATATTTGTAGGCGTCCACACCCGTCCGGTTTGCCGTCTTGCCGGAGATCAGAATGTTCCGGTCCATCCACTTCTTGTGTTCCGCATGGCCGTCGGCGAAGGCGAACGTGTTGATGTTCCCATGGTAGATCGCAAACAAGTCCACATAATTGAACATCTTCGGTGGTCCCTGGGAAACGCCGCCCGCGAAATTGCCGGCGTTGTAGCCGCGCGAATCCGATTGCTCCACGAACACCATGCAGTTTGCCGCGCGCCGGATCGCGGTGATCTTGGCGTAATTGCCCGAACTGCCGGTCACATTTTCCGTCACCGAATAGCTGTCATACGCCCAGCCCACGCCGTTGCCGCCACCAATCACGTTCTTGAACCGGACATCGCCCGGGCAATGATACACACCCACATTGGCCGCGAACGGGAACAGCACATTGTTCGTGCGAAGGTTGTTCAACACACTCTGCATCGCCAGAGCTTGCGATCCGCCCCAGCTGCCAGGCGCCGTGGTTTCCAGTGCCCAATAGCCGCCTGCATTTTTGAACCCGGCCGGAACCGTCATGGCGATCAATTTGTCCGAATTGTCACCCGTGTACATCATTAGCGCCGTCGCCAGTTGCTTCTGGTTGCCGAGGCAAACCGCCTGGGTGGCTTTCAGCTTCGCCCGCGCCAGCGCGGGCAGGAGCATCGACGCCAGGATCGCGATGATGGCGATGACGACGAGAAGTTCGATCAAGGTGAAACCGTTGCGATTGCGGGAGGGAATCGTCCTCATATTCATGTATTCCGGAGCGAACGAGCCGGATCGTCCGACGATCGACAGTGGCTTGGGTTGAACAGGGCGGACATAGGCTGCGCTCGGATTGTGATGATCCTAACTCACGCAATCGCCGCGCAGCTATTGAACAAACGTTCAGGAGCTCGACCGCGAGGCGCTCACTGTGCCACTGGTTTCAACACAAGCGCACGTGGCCGCATCAACTCGCCTGCGGGAATGGCCGTGGTCGCAAGCTGGATTTCTGTGGGACCGGCTTTTAATGAAATGCGCCCCAGCAAAAGCGTTTCGATGGTCCCAGGCCGGATTCTTCCGTCCAGCACCTGGTCGCCAAACCGGACGCTGAAAGCAGCGTTCTTCGAATCTGGTTCGGCGTCGTAAATCAGCTCCACAGAATATGCGGCGGGAGTGTTTAGACGCACCGGCCAGGAAATGAATTGCGACGCGTTCGTCCAGCCAATGACATGCGCGTCGCGAACCTTGCCGGGACCGAATCGCAAGCCGCGTCCGTTCAGCTCGGCATCGAAGACACGCAGCGTCTCGACTGCAAAACCCGGTTGCAGCAGGCGAACGGGTTCCACTTTCGGTGCGCCTTCGCAGTCCAACGCGATCACGGTGTTCGCTGAATCAGGCGCTTGCATTGGTACATCAATGCTCAAGTCCGCCTCGTTCATGCGTTCAACCTTCAACTCCTTTCCGCCCGCGAGCAGTTGTGCCTGGCGAACGCTGGACTTCAATCCGCCAACCACCAGCTTCCCGCCTTTCGGCCATTCGAACACGTGCAGGTAAATGCAATTTCCTTTGCGTGTCGATTCACCCCACGTCTGCACCGGCAAGGGCGTGCTTCCGCAGCCGCGAATGGCTTCGCCGTTCATCTTCCACCAATCGCCAATTGCTTTCAGGATCGCGGTGTCCTTCGGATCAATGCGTCCATCGCCCATTGGCCCTACGTTCATCAGCACGTTGCCGCCACGAGCAACGGCTTTGGCAAGCATCTGGATGAAATGCGCGGGCGGCTTGTGCGATTGGTCGAACTTGCTCCAGCCGTAGGATTCGTTGGTGGTTGGGATCGCTTCCCAATCGCCATCGTGCGGCGGGAACTCCGCCGGCCGGTCCGCCGTTGAAACATAATCGCCCAGGCTTCGAACGATGCGGCCATTGATGACCACGCGCGAACTCGCGGCGCGCACGGCTTTCAGGATGCGATAGTTCTCGGACTCGGGCAGCTTGCTCGGAGTGTCGAACCAGAAGATGTCCGGATTGTAAAGCTTCACCAGTTCCTGCAACTGGGGAATGGATTTTTCGTCCACATACTTTCGCGCTTTCGGCAGGAAGTCCGGCGTCGTTTCCCACCAGCTGCGGCCGCCGATCAATTTGTCGCCACCCGGGTTGTTGTACTGCCAGTCATTGCCGGGCCCGTTCTCCTCGCCCCAATCGAACGCGTGGGAGTAATAGAATCCGAACTTCACACCGTGCTTGCGGCAGGCCTCGCGCAGTTCCTGCATCGGGTCGCGCTTCCAGGGTGTCGCGTTTGTGATGTTGTAATCGCTCACCTGGCTGGGCCACATCGCAAACCCATCGTGATGCTTGGACGTGATGATGAAGTAACCCATGCCGGCCTGTTTGGCGGTGCGGATCCATTCGTCCGCGTTGAAGTTCGTGGGATTGAAAACGCCGGCGACTTCGGCGCGATATTCCGGAATTGGAATTTTCAGGACGCGCTGAATGTGCTCGGCGTAGGTGCCGCCTTTGCGGCCTTTGTATTCGTTGCCCAGAGTCGAGTAAACGCCCCAATGCACGAACATCCCGAAGCGCGCCTCGCGCCACCACGCGATCCGTTCGTCGCGCGTCTTCATCGATTCATGCCACCAGGCCGTTTCCGGGCTGTCCTTCGACGGCGCGGAAAACGATTGGGCCATCAGCGACACGGTGGAAGCGATCAGGAGGAATCCAAAATGAATCGGACGCAAGCCGCAGGATTTCATGGACGAACAGTATCTCTGCATGAAACGAAACGAACAGTTGAACATTGTACGTACCGCGTGACAGCGATTGTCCCTTTGGCTTTCGGCACGACTGCCAGGAATCCCAACGGGATTCCGCCTCACAGCCCAGGGTTGCGAGGCACGAGCAACCCTGGATAACTTCGCACGCAAATCGCAACCTCAACGACGTTGCGCCCGGGAACATCCACCCAAGAAAGGAGCCAATGCCGCAATCATTGTCGGTCGTTTATATTCACCTCGTTTTTTCCACGAAGGATCGCCGGCCGTTCCTGCGCGATTTGGAAACCCGCATGGCGCTCCACGCGCACCTTGGTGAGATTTCGAAACGATTGGACTGTCCACCGATCCGCGTAGGCGGTGTCGAAGATCATGTTCACATTCTGGCGCGCTTTAGTCGAACGATCACTCAGGCGGAATGGGTGAAGGAATTGAAGCGCGTGTCCAATCAATGGCTGCATGAACAAGCTCCGGAATTCGCGGATTTTGCGTGGCAAGGCGGCTATGCCGGCTTCAGCGTGAGCCGGTCGAATCTAAACCGAGTGACGGAATACGTGGCCAAACAAGACGCTCATCACGCGAGAATGAATTTCCAGGATGAACTCCGCGCCCTTCTTCGGAGACACGAACAGGAATGGGATGAACGGTTTCTTTGGGATTGATGTGGGTGACGCAACCCCCTTGGGGTTGCCGGATCAATCCCGTCCAGTCCCAAGGTTGCTCGGAAGCAACCTTGGGCTTTGAGGCGGAATCCCTTTGGGATTCGTATTCGAGGACGCGTTCACCCAAGGCACCGCAACGCCTCAACTTCCCTTCACCTTCAGCACCAGCGTGGACGAGAACTTGTCGGGTGCGGCGGAAGGAACCGTCACGCTAATTCCGCTTCCGCTCTGCTCGAACGCCAGTTTCTTGCCATCGACGAGCAACTCCGCGGACTCAACTTCGCCTTTCACTCCAATTACTTGAAGTTTCCCATCCGCAGGCCAGTTAAAGACGTGCAGGTAGAGCGTCGTTGAATTTCCAGAAACGCGCTTGGTGCAGCGGCCCCAGTTCATTGTTCCCAGAGGGCTGGCCGTGGTTCCATAGATCGCTTCGCCGTTGCGTTGCATCCAGCCGCCGACCTCACGAAGGCGCTCCACTGACGCAGACGGAATCAGACCCTCACCGGTTGGTCCGACGTTGAGCAGGAAGTTCCCGCCCTTGCTGGCGATGTCTATCAGGTTCTGCACGAGCGTTTCCGTCGGTTTCCATTGCTCATCCATCTTATGAAAGCCCCAGTGACGGTTCAGCGTCATGCAGGTCTCCCACGGCTGCGGATCGCCGCTGGCGGGAATCTTCTGCTCCTGCACCGCGTAATCGCCGAGACGATTTCCGACCCGCGCGTTGATGACACAGTCCGGCTGCAGCTTGCGAATGAGTGCCACGAGTTCTTCGCTTTGCGCTTTGGAAATTTTTTCCGGCGTGTCGAACCACATCACCGCAATCGGTCCATACTGCGTTAGAAGCTCACGCACCTGCGGCTTCACTTTGCGCTCAAAATACTTCGTGAAATCCTTCTTCTCCTCATCCGGGAAATCCCACGTGTTGCTGCGGCGATTGCCATCGGCTTTCACGCTGGTCGGAACATCGGGATCGTGCCAGTCGCGGCCGAGCGAATAATAAACGCCGAACTTCAATCCCTGCTTGCGGCAGGCGTCGGCGAGTTCCTTGATGGCGTCGCGCTTCCAAGGCGTGCGTTTCACGATGTTGTAATCGTTGCTCGGGCTTTCAAACATCGCGAAACCGTCGTGGTGCTTCGTCGTGATAACCATGTATTTCATCCCGGCATCCTTGGCGATGCGCACCCATTCATCAGCGCTGAACTTCACCGGGTTGAACTGCGTGGCGATCTTCTCGTATTCGGCAATCGGAATCTGGAGATGCCGCATCATGTGCTCGGTCTTGCCGTCCTTGCCGTTCCAGAAACAGCCATCGTGCGAATAGAGTCCCCAATGAATGAACATGCCGAAACGCGCCTCGCTCCACCATTCGAGGCGCTTCGCGGCGGCATCGGCGGCAACCAGCTTCTGGCCGTCATGCGCGTCGCCGGTGTCCGGCGTGCCGTCGGGATTGGTTTGGGCGGAAGTTGAAAGCGTGATGGCCAGGGCGGCGATCAGAGTTGGGAGTTTTTTCATAAGGCATCTGCTTTTTTGAAATCATTCCGTGTCCGGCGCACGCCCGGACAATGGGGCTGCGCGGCAGAGCAGCCCTACCTTCATATTGGCAGGGCGGAGCTGCCGCTCCGCCCCATATTCAACTGCACTTGCGCCGCACGTCAGTCCGCCACGGGCGTGAGTGTCAGGCTCCGCAGCTCAAAGCCCTTCCAGTCCGTCCGCTGCGGTTTCAATTCGATGGTGTGCGTGCCGGGCGCTGGAATCGAAATCGTTCCCAACTCCACCGCGCGGGTTCCGGAGTTCTCTGCGCTGCCGACTTCCGCCTTCACCGCGGTGCCGCCAACGAGGATGTTCAGTTTGCCGCTGCCGTTTCCGGAAACCTCGGCGACGACGCGATAACTTCCAGCTCTGGTTGCATTGAAGTCCCAGGAGACCCGTGACTGATGGCTGTTCCAATTTGTGATGCGCGCCTCGTCGCCGCGGCCCTGCAACCGTGCGTGCGCGCTCAGGCTGTTGTGAATGTCCGCGAGTTCCGCACCCAAAACCAATTTTCCGCCAGGCTCGGTCGTGGGAAGAATTCGATCCACTTCGAGCGGTCCTTTGAACTCGAGCGCGACGACACTGGCGATGGCATCCGGCGCTTTCGCGGGCAATTGAAGCACCACATCGTTTCCGTCCGTGCTCACGCCGACCTTGCTTCGATTCGCCAGCAGGCGGGCCTTTGTCACCTTGCTGCGCAATCCCGGTACCGTCAGCTTCCCGTCGCCCGGCCAATCGAACACATGCAGATACAGCGTGCCGCCCTTGTCGTTCACCTTTTTGGTGCAACGGCCCCACGTCAGGCGCGCGAACGGACTCGCGGTCGTTCCGTAAATGGCGTCCCCGTTCGCGTCCATCCATTTGCCGATCGCTTTCAATCGTTGAATGCTCGGTTCAGGAATTTCGCCTTCCGCCGTCGGCCCGACATTGAGCAGGTAGTTGCCGCCTTTGCTGACGATGTCCACCAGGTTGCGGATCAACGTCTCGGTCGATTTCCAATTGTGGTCGTAGCTCTTGAAGCCCCACGTGTCGTTCATCGTCATGCACGTTTCCCAGTCGCGATCCTTGAAACCGGTGGCGGGAATGAACTGCTCGGGTGTTTCGGTGTCGCCAGGGAAATGGGCGCCAAGTCGATTGTTCGTGATGAGGCCCGGCCGCAGCGGCAGCAGATCGTGCAGCGGCTGCACGCGCGCGGCGGTCATGTACATCGGCGTGTCCCACCAGAGAATGTCCGGCTGGATGCGTGTCAGGATTTCGCGCGTTTGCGGGACGGCGATGTTCTTCAAGTAATCGTCATAGCTTCCCTTGTGCGCTTCGTCCCAGCCTTCGCCTTCCTTGTGATCACCCTTCGCGCCGCCGGGATGCGTCCAGTCCTGCGATTGCGAATAGTAAGTGCCGAACTTCAATCCTTCCTTCCGCGTGGCCTTGGCGAGCGGCGTGATCAAATCCTTCTTGTAGGGCGACGCGTCAGCGATGTCCCAATCCGTCACGTCCGATGGGAACAGTGCGAAGCCGTCGTGATGCTTGGCGGTGATGACGATGTATTTCATGCCTGCTTCCCTCGCGAGCTTCGCCCATTCCTTCGGCTCATATTTCACCGGATTGAACTGCTGCGCGTAGGCGCGGTATTCGGCAACGGGAATTCTGCCACGCAGCATGATCCATTCGCCAATGCCGGGAATCTGCCTGCCGTTGTAGGTGCCGGCGGGAACGGCATAGACGCCCCAGTGAATGAACATGCCGAACTTCGCATCGCGCCACCATTTCATGCGCGCATCCTGATCGGGCGAAGGTTTGGGAATTTCCTGAGCGCCGGCGGTTGAAATCGCGGAGGCGATGAACGCGGCAAGGCAGAGTCGTCGGAGGATCATGTTCATGCGTTTTGCAGACGGTTCATTCTGGATGGCGGTGACAAAATGTGCGGCAGCGTTCTGAATCGCGCGGCGGCATCTCTGGAGAGCGCCATTTGAATACGGGCTCCGCCCCACCGGATCAAAGTTTGCGGCGCCCGCCAGAGACGCCGCTACGAACCGCTGGCCGCCGGTTTGTAAACTTCCAACGGCGATCTCAGTTTCAATACCACTGTCGAAGAAATCCGGTCGGGGGCGTCTTTGGGAACGTTGATCCAGACGCCGTCCTCGTTCGCCCTCGTTTCCAGCGTGGCGCCGTTCTTGAGCAATGCCGCCGATCGCACTTTGCTATTCAATCCGG
>CAMLLE010000010.1 GCA_946480555.1 uncultured Verrucomicrobia subdivision 3 bacterium | reverse complement strand
GCGATTCTTTGTCGGGGGTGCGATCTCCCTTTCAGGTTCGCCGGGTTCAAGCGCGGGGGCTGGAATTTTGCCATTAGCGTTGCCATTCACCAGGTTCAGCAATCCATCCAAAGCCTGGCGCATGGTGTCGGCTTGCGCGTTCAATTCCAAAGCGGCGGCGGCACTGCGGTCTGCCGTCGATGAGTTTTCCTGAGTGACGCGATCCATGCGCCCGACGGCGGCGTTGATCTGTCCGATGCCTTGCGTTTGATCGGAGCAGGTTTGTGCGACCTGCGCCACGAGGTCATCAACCTGGCGGGCCTTGAGAACGATTGCGTTCAACGCCTCGGCGACTTTTCCGCTGATCGCCACGCCCTGGTTTGTCCGGTCAATTGCACTTTGAATTTTCGCTGCGGTCTCCTTGGCGGCGTTCGCACTGCGCTGCGCCAGGCTGCGAACTTCATCGGCCACGACGGCGAAACCCATGCCCGCTTCGCCGGCGCGTGCGGCTTCCACGGCAGCGTTCAATGCCAGGATGTTCGTCTGGAAGGCGATCTCGTCGATCGTCTTGATGATCTTGGCAATGTCATCGCCGGATTCCTTGATGGCGCCCATTGCGCCATTCATTTGCTGCATGTCGCCCGCACCGCGATCGGCGGCTTCGCGCGCCTGTTTTGCCAGTGAGTTCGCCTGCTGCGCGTTTCCGGCATTGCGCTGGATGGAGTCCGCCATTTGGCTCAATGCCTCGCTGCTTTGGCGCAGCGCGTCCATCTGGAGCTTCGCGCCTTCGGCCAGCGACTGGCTGCTTTCCGAAACTTGATGTGCCGCCTGCACGGTTTCATTGGTTCCCGCAGTGAGCTGTTCAACCGTGGTCAGCACCGGCTTGGTCACAGTTCGCGACAGCCAGTGGCTGATGCCGAATCCCGCCAGGCCGACGAGCAATCCCACAATCGCGGTCCATCGCACGACGCGATTGATGGCTCGGGCAATTTCATCGGTGATCGGTGCGTAATCGCGTTCGTAACCGGTGGCCGTGATGATCCAATCCCATGGCGCGAAGTATGTGGAAACGAGAAAGGGATTCCCGCTCGCGGCGAGGTGCTGCCCGGCCGAGCGGTGACTGATGACGGCGGCGTTTTGCAGAACCGCTGCTTCGGCAATCACGGAACTGAGCGCGGCGGCATTGTTGAATTCCGTCGCGCCATTTTTTGGCTGCACGAAGAATTTCCCTTTGTTGTCACCCTTGCTGCCCAACACGGAAACGTAGCCCGATTTGCCGATCGTCAGCCGGCTGATGCTGTCGTGCAATTCATGATTAAGATCGCCCATGGCCACGCCGACGTAGAGCATGCCGATGATCTTCCGTTTGTCCGCATCCCAGATGGGTTCGTACGCAGTCGCATGGTAATCATTCACCACGAAGGCGCGGCCGCGGTAAGTGTTGCCATTGAGAACTGTTTCGAGCACGGCATTGGGGGAGCCATCCGGATTGCGCCGTGGAATGTAAGTGCCAATGGCGCGGGTGCCGTTGGTGTTCAGCACGCTGGTCGCCACGCGAATCATGTCTCCCTCATCGTTCACCCGTTGGAAGATCGTGCAGAAATCGCCGGTGAAATGGCGGATGTCATCCACGATTGGCGACGTCTTATTGGTGGAGGAATTCTGGCCGAGCCAGGAGGTGCCCAGCAAAACTTTTGGCAGGGCGATGGATTTCGATTCCTTGGTGAACTGATTCACCGCCTTCCACTCGGCGGTTTCGGTGCCGAGCGTGACGCCGCCGGCCTTTTCCATGAACTCCCGTGCGAGGGCGAGATCGCGCGTAAGGCCGGCCTGATTGCGCCGTTCGAAGCTTTCGCAATGCAGGTAAACCGTCTGGACGATTTTACCGGCCTGTGCGGACGCCTGTTCGCGCACAGTTTCGGAGACACTCTGGTGGAGCAGCCCGCGCTGCACCCAGACGGTGGTGAGAAATGCGATCAAGGACAGGACAACGAGACTCATGCCGGTCAGCGAGATCTTGGTGCTGATTTTCATGTTCGAGTGGTTCTGATTCTGAGCCGGTCAGCGTCTTCGGGGCAGCAAACGGAATATGACCGCGAGACACAAGGTGCGCGGCGCGGCGGACGATGCTGCAGCTTCTGACATAGGATCGGCGCGCGGATTGAGCCGCGCCGAGTCGTTATCGGCAAAGCTTTGGACGGCTTGATGGGCATTCTTTGCTCAGCTTGAACCCTCGCTTGGCTCCGCAAACGGGGCGCTGGTGGCGGCAACTCAGAAAGCACGCTCCGGTTTGGTGAAGCTTTGCCGCCGGGTATCACCCTGTCCTGCTCCTCATTCTCGAACATGGATGAGAATCCCGAAGGATGACGGCGCGGAGGAACTCGTGCCTTGTCGATTGGGTCGGAGAAACTTCAGGGCTGTTTGGCGCGTTCTCCTCGCCGCAGCGCCCCGGTTGGGGTTCCGACCTTACGCGAAAGGCCCACTGGCTGCCGCGATGGATTTCCGATTGTTTTCCGGAAGCATGAAGAATGGCGTTCTGACACCACGTTACTGCATTTCCGGAACGTTCGCGGTCCTCCTCGCGATCATCCTGCCGGATCTCGTCCCGGCCATGACCCTGCCCAACGCGGCCTCCAATGATCACCGGCCAGATCGCGTGCTGGTCAAGTTTCGCGACGCCACGAACTTCGAAGGGCGATCGCTCGTTTCCGGCGCCAAGATTCGGCACCACTACACCGCGTTGGGCGGACTTCATGTGCTCCAACTGCCACCGGGACTGAAGGTGGAAGAAGCGCTCGCAACGCTGCGGTCCAACCGAACGGTCGAATATGCCGAGCCAGATTATGTCCTCAGCGCTGCGCGCGTGCCCAACGAACCGCGCTACGCCGATGGCTCGCTGTATCACCTCTATAATTGGGGCCAGCTTGGTGGCACCGTCGATTGCGACATCGATGCCGCCGAAGGCTGGGACCTGGCCTGGGATGCAACGCCGATAGTTGTTTCAGTTCTCGATACGGGCACACGCGTTACACACGAAGATTTCGCCGGGAACCTTTGGGTGAATGCCGACGAAGTTCCAGGCAATGGGATTGATGACGATTCGAACGGTTATGTGGATGACGTTCATGGCATCAACGCGCGCGACGGGAATGGCGATCTCACGGACACATTTGGCCATGGAACGCACGTGGCCGGAATCCTCGGCGCGCGTGGTGATAATGGCATTGGGGTGGTCGGCACCGCGTGGCGGATCCAGATCATGACCTGCAAGTTCCTCGACAGCCAGCTGCAAGGGTCCGTATCGGACGCATTGGAGTGCATCGAGTATTCGCGTGCGAACGGCGCGAAGATCATCAATGCCAGTTGGGGCGGGACGACCACAAACGTCTTCGGTTCGCAGGCGCTTTACGACGCCATCGCCAGTCTTCGGTCGCAAGGCATCATCTTCGTTGCTGCCGCGGGAAACTTTTCGCTGAACAACGATGCGTCGCCGCGCTTTTATCCTGCGAGCTTCGATCTGGACAACATCATTTCCGTGGCTGCGACCACACGAGACGACGACATGGCGCATTTCTCCGACTACGGACTGAACAGCGTCGATCTCGGCGCGCCCGGGTATATCATTCTTTCCACCTGGGCGGACCACGACAGTTCCTACGCGCTGGACGACGGCACTTCGATGGCGGCGCCGCAAGTGGCGGCGGCGTGTGCACTGGCCTGGACGCTGGCTCCCAACAGCACGTATCAGCAGATCATTGAGCGCGTCTTGAATGGGACGGATCCGATTCCAGCGTTGGCGGGAAAATGCCGGACAGGCGGGCGGTTGAATCTCTTCAAAGTGCTTGGCCAAGCCAGTCCGCCGCCGGGCACGCAACCGGTGTTGAGCGTGCGTGGAATGGAAACCGGCCAGTTCCATTATCGCATCAGCGGAGAACCGAATTCGCAGTTTGAATTGCAGGCCAGTGCGAATCTGCAGACTTGGACGCCCGTGTTGACCAATACCATCCCTCCGCAAGGCTACCTGGACCTTTTCGATTTCACCGCGATGCAGGCCAAATACTATCGCGCCCGGCTGCATTGAAGATATTTGGGTTGCGCCGGGTTGGGACAGTGTGTCTGCAAACAAGACATGGCGGGCTTGCGCGGGAAAAATTGTCAGCGACGAAGGATTTGCCGGAGCTGGCGAAGGTTTCTACCGCGATCACTGGAATTTTGAATTTTATCGAGGACAGATTCGATATCAGGGAGCACCTGGGCGTCGGCCGCGCGGCACATCCTGGATGGATCGGAATCGAAGCGCTGGAACTTCTACGGACATGCGGAAAAATCCAATCCCGCGGCATGCGATCTGCGATTGAAGCGGCGACTATGGCAGCATTTGACCAGTTTTCCGCGGGCGTTCTGGAAGTGAAACTCGATGGAGTATCAATTGAAGTCCCTCCCGACCGGCGGTCATTTGTCGCAATACGGTCGTATCTCGAAACCCTCGCGCTGCAACAGCAACGCATCCTTTGCGCGCTGAACGTGGACGGCCAGTCGGTCAACCTCACGCATCCGCGGCTGCCGTGGAAGAGCTTCTCGCATATCGAAGGCGAGACGATGAGTCTGAACGAAGTGCCGGTGCAATTGATTCGTGCGGCATTGCAGCAGACCACCTCCCTGCGGGTGCGCGTGCAATCGGCAGTTGAACTGGTCCTGATCAATGACATTGGCCAGGCACGCGAGATATGGTGGGGACTTTCTTCTTCTTTGAAAGAACCGCTGCTGACCTTGAGCCTTCTTCCAGACTCGGTTTGCGGCCCGGCCAACGGACGCGCTTCTTTGACGCAGCTGCGCAAATGGCAGCTCGAACAACTGGGCGGGATCATCCAGGACATCGATGACGCGAGCCGCACGGACGATACGAATCTCCTTTCCGACGCTTTGGAGAAACGCGCGTTGCCCTGGCTGGACCGCCTGCTCGAATCTCTCGCATTGTGGAACGAAACGATCGGTTCAACAACCACGACGGCGACGTCCACCTGCCCGCGCGCAAATTGAGTCCTCAAGGGAGCGCGCGAGTCGATCGCTCGTGGTTTGGATTGGAGTATAGTCACTTTCGAGCTGGCCGCGCTTATCCCAGCGGCACGAACGCCGCGCGCCGATTCCGATTCCGTTGCCAGCCGATCCCGCATTTGGTCCGGCGTGATTTCCGCCCACGATTCTCACCCCGCCAGGCAGCGGTGATCTCATTCAGAAACGCTCAATCCGGAATTGCTCCGGCGGGAAGTTTGCGCGAGATTGCGGCGTCAGCCGATATGCCGGACAAGCCGAAATACCTCAAGGGCCAGTTGCTTCTGGATAGCGGAGAGCTGGGCGGTTCCTTCTTTCAACGCACCGTAATCCTGGTTTGCGAGCACAACGCAGAAGGCGCTTTCGGCCTTGTGCTCAACCGGCCCACCGGCAGCAAAGCAGGAGAAATGGTGGTCGCAGATTTGCCTGAAACCTTGAAGGATCAACCGCTGTTTCTCGGCGGTCCGGTGCAGCCCACAGCCCTCAGTTTCCTGCATTCCGAGGCATTCCTCCCGGAGGCGAACGTGATGCCGAATCTCAGCCTCGGTCATTCGTTGGACACGCTGACAGAGATCGGTGAGTCATTCTCGGCGAATCGAAAAATCAAGATGTTTGCCGGCTACTCGGGCTGGAGTCCTGGCCAGCTGGAGGATGAGTTGAAACGCAAGGCATGGCTCACCCATCCCGCGTCACTCGAACTGGTCTTTGAACCCGATCCCACGCGGCTGTGGCAAACGATTCTCGAGCAGAAAGGCTGGAAGTACAAATTGCTCGCGCAGATGCCGGAAGATCTTTCGATGAACTAGAGCGGTTACCAGAAGAAATTCCGACAACCGCGGAGACGCGGAGACGCGGAGCAATCAAAATAGGGCTTCCTCCGCGCCTCTGCGCCTCCGCGGTGAGATGATCCGGAAATGAATTTGGAGAAACGCTATAGCTTGAGCTGTTGTCGGCGAATAGGGAACGACCACCTTTTGTGAACCTGCAAGGGGCTGCACAACGTTCGAAGGCTTTCGCGGTTCGTCGTCCCTTTGCGTGATGCGGAACGACGGAAGCGCCGCACGACCATCTTCTCACTTCCGCTTCAAGTCCTTTGAAGTCGCCAGCGCGATCGCGCGGTGATGATTCTTTCCACCGACAGCGCAGTAGAAGTGATAGACGACGCTGTCATGCTTGATCAGCCAGGGCTTGTGCGCGAATGGAGTATCAAACGGCTCCGAAGGCCGGACCAGATCGGTGCCGTCCCATTTCGTCCAATGAACCAGATCGCGCGACGCCGCGAACGTGTCGAACGCCCCCTCCTTCCAGAACGCGCCAAAGTAGAACATCACCCATAAATCATTCATCCGAACGATCTGGGGATCGCCGCTGATGACGCCATGCTTCGCGTTCTGCGGTGGAAGATTCTCGAGGGCGGTATCCGGTCCAAAGCGCTTCCACGTTTTCAGATCGTGCGAGGTCGCGGCGAAAATCTGTTCGCTGCCGCGATTGGGTTTCGCGTTGTAGAACATCACAAACGGCGCGCCCAACGTGCGGCTTTCGTCGCGGAAGATGTAGCTCTTGTACAACGTTTCCTTCTCCTTCGCGCGCGCGTCAGGATCGCTCGATTGCAGCACCGGCTTTGGCAGCTTGTTCCACGGTTCCGGTTTCGAGGGGTCGCTTGTGAACGCCAGGCCAATGGCGAGCGGGGTCTGTTCGTAACCGAACAATTCACCGCCAAGGTACGAAAGCCAGTAACGGCCATCGTGCTTCTGGAGCGAGTTGCTGCCGCCCCAGGTGGTATCGAACAACGCCACTCCGGCGCCGGCATTGGCATGATCCCACGTGTTCGTCGCGCCGCGATCCAGAATCGTTCCGAGAGGTTTCCAACCGAGCAGATCATCGCTCTCCGCCAGCTGCGTGGTGTAGCCGGGCGGCTGGTCCTCCAGCTGCACGTACATCATGAACCACTTGTTCCCGTGACGAAAAACATTCGGACAATCAAGCTTCTTGCCGGGCGCTGGATCGAGGACGATCCCGTATTTGAAGGGCGTTTTGACTTCCTCGTAGATCGCCTGCATCTCAGCAGGCGAAACGGTATTGGTTCCGGCAGACGCCAAGCAGATCAGACCGAACGTGGCGGCGATGACTGGGAAGAACACTGAAGGTTGCATGGAAGGTTTCAACCGAAATTGATTCTAACCACGGATGAACACACATGAGACGGATTGGAACAGTGATTCAGCTGAAGCTGCGGAATGCACACCTCGTGAACTGCTCCTGGCAAAGAATTCCGTTTGTCGGTGTTCATCCGTGGTTGAATTTTCGACCGATCCCCTGCTGCCAGCTGCGGCAAAGGTTTCGATATGGACGCAAACCGCTTCACGCTTCCAGCTTCCATGGCGCACGATACGGCTTGGGCGCGAGCAGCTTCTCCGCGGCATCATCGCCGACCACCTTTTCCTTCACCGGATCCCATTTGATGGGCCGGCCGAGATCGATCGCAGCGAGTCCCAGATGACACAGCGTCGTATTGCGATGTCCAACTTCCGCGTCGCATAACGGCTGACTGCCGGATTTCACTGCGTCGAGAAAGTCGCGCTTCTCGCTACGCTTGTAGGTCAATTGCAGATCGTTCGGCCCCGGTTTCCAATTCGTAAAGGCTTTATCGCTCGCTT
Organism: uncultured Verrucomicrobia subdivision 3 bacterium; assembly: GCA_946480555.1. The sequence continues at coordinate 10,073 of CAMLLE010000010.1, read as the reverse complement.
CCACCGATCCGGAATCGTTCACCTGGATCCAGCCCTTGCTGCCTTCGTAACGCACGTAAGGCTTATCTGCGGTCCGACAGATCAGGTCCATCCCGTTCGCAAAACGGTAGTTCACTTCAAAATCAAGGATCACGTTCCACAAGTTCTCTTGCGGTGGATACTTGCCGGTGCCGCGAACTTCGACCGGCCCGGTGCGTTCCATGTCCATCGCCCAGATCGCCATGTCATTCAAATGAGCGCCCCAATTGGCGATCATGCCGTCGGCGTAATCGCGAATGCAGATCCAGCCCGGGCGCCGGCGCGTGTTGTTCGGAGTGTGAACGCGCTTCTCGGTGTAAGGCTTCAACGGCGCGGGTCCCAGCCACATTTCGTAGTCCAATTCCTCCGGCACCGGCATGTCGGGCTGCGCTTCCAAAGTGGGATCTCGCGGCGTCGCGGTGATCACCCGCTCGAGCTTTCCAATGCGGCCATTGCGAACCGCCTGAATAGCGTTGAAGAAGAACTTGCGAGATCGATATTCGCTGTCCGTGCGGAACACGACTTTGTGTTTCGCAACTTCGTCGGACAATATTCGTCCCTCCCAGATGCTGCGCGTGAGCGGTTTTTCACACGCAATGGATTTCCCCGCGCGCGCCGCCGCCACTGCCATCAACACGTGCCAGTGATCGGGTGTGCCGATCATTACCGCGTCGATGTCCTTCCGCGCGACCAGCTCGCGCCAGTCTCGAAATGTCGCGCAGCCCTTGTATTCGCCGGACGGCTGGTTCACTGCGTAAGAGTTGTCGATGAGCTTGCGCGCTTCTTCCATGCGCCAGGAATCCGTGTCGCAAACGGCCACGCATTGGGCATCGTCTTCATTGAGAAACGACGGAATATTGGCGTGCATCGATTGCCGGCCCGTGCCGATGAAACCGATGGTAATGCGATTGCTCGGCGCGGTGCCTTCCAATCCGAGCACGCGGGCGGGAACGATCATGGGCCCGGCGAATGCAAGCGACGCGGCGGCGGCGGATCGTTGCAGAAATTGCCGGCGATTCAGCCCGCGGAAAGGAATCTTTCTGTTCATGTCGGAAAATCAGATGCACTCACCGCATCAGGGTTACACTCATCAAGCCGATCACCACTTCGTTCGCCAGCGCGCGCACGGTGATCGATTTCAATTCCCTGGTTGAGTCCAGTGGCAAATCGAGCACTGATGCCGCGCCGCCGGGCACTGTTCTTCCCCGGCCTTTGAATGTCTCGGGATCAAGCAGGCGCACCGCACCTGTTTTCAAATCCACCCGCGGCGGAATTGGCTCCGGCCGGCGGAACGCGAAATCATCGATGAAATAATCCTGATCGATCGGCCACCAGTTCACGGGATTGTTCAACGGCAGCCGCGCGGTGGAACCATCGGCATACGCTATGATCACTTCGCCGTTGTCGAACCGGCTTTGCATGCCGCTGGTGGACCCCGCCATCAGCAGGAATGCATGCCGCGCCGTGCCGCTGAGTGAGATGGAGGCAGCTTTGGGATAGTTGGTCCATTGCGACACGAAGAGGATGTTCGCTTCGCCGGGCCGGACGGGCGTTGCCAGCGGAACTCCGTTTGGCATCACAATCCGGCTGCCATTCTCATGCGCAACCTTGCGCAAGCCTGAATCGTCGACGTCGAAACTGTCGTGCGGATGGCACCAGCTGCCGATGCCTTGCTTCGGTGTGGCCAGCGAACAGAAGGGCGAGCGCGGCGCCAGATACTCATTCTTGAAAATTTGGGTGACCCGGTCGTTGAAATGCGGCGTGAGATCGACGAGGTCGAGGCGCGTTCCGGAAGGAAGTTTCCTGTTCCAATCAAATGTCGCAGCCACTGGTGCTGGCACTGGCGCCGGAATTGCCGCCAGCGGTTGCGACCCGGAACTTCGTTGCGAAGCCTTCCATTGAATCGCAACCCGCTGTTGCCGGTTGGTGCTCGTCTCGATCTGAATCCAGCTGCCCGAGGGATGATCCAACTGCCGCCACTTTGCCGCTTCGCCATTGATGGTGAGCGACGCGATTTCGCTGCTGCTGCCGGGAATCTCCAGGTTCAATTTCAGAAGCTTGCCGAACTTGGAGATGATTTCGTAAGTGGATTGAAATTCCTGCCGGTTGAATGCGAAATCGAAGAACGGGTGCCGAATGCTGGCGCGATTCCAATCCGTTGGGAACCCCGGTCGAATCTTCAATTCGCCGGTCAGCAAATCGGGTTGAACGCCGAAAAGCCCTTCCACCAATGCGCGGGACATGGCGCCAACGCCGTCAGCAAAGTCACGTTGCGTCTCGCGTCGGTAAGCATCGTAAAACGTGGTCAGGCCGACGTTTCCCGGGCAGAGCCCGAGAAACATGCTGTCGAGAATGGCGCCTTTGAACAGGGGCAGCGCTGCATCCGCGCGTCCCGCCTGCCAATAAGCCAGCGCCGTGTGCATGACTTCGCCCAACGCGACATTGTTCAGCGACCAGCTGTAAGGCATCCAGCTGGTGGTCGGCATCGTGAAATTCCCGGGCGGAACGTTCGGCCCGCGGATCGGGATGCGCACAATGTGGGAATCGACAAACCGGCACATCTGCCACGCCTCGGCCGCCGTCGGCACTCGCGAATCGATCGTATGATAAAACGTCCACGCCGCTGCGTTCGGATGCACAAGTTGTTCCCCGAGTAGATCTTTCCATTCTGCGAACCAGCCGCGGTCCTTCAGCCAGAGATGTTCGCGCATGGCTTTCGCGATCAGCTCAGCCTCGCGCTCGTACGGCGTCGCGTCTTTCCCGAGCAACCTCTCGACACGCGCAGCCATCGAATTGTGGAAATAATTGTAAGCCGACGAATGCGTGGCGCCACCACCGTTGTAGGCAAGATCGTCACTGGCCCAGATCGCGGCGTAACCCTCGTAGAGCGGGAGCTTGTCCGAACCAAACTCGCGCCGGAAGAGCCGCCTCTCCCAAGCGAAATGCCGTTCGATAACCGGCCACATCCGCGCCGCGAATTCCAGGTCGCCCGTCCAGAGCAGGTGCCGGAAGAACGCGTCCACTGCGACGAGGTTCATGTCGTAATGATTGCGCGTCAGGTTGCCGTTGCTGTGCAGCGCGGCTTCGCTGCGCGAGAGATTGGCGGAAGCGTCTGCCGGCGGCAGTTCGGCGGGAATGGCGTTGGTGTTCTGCTGACGCGCAAAACCTTCGAAGTGCGACCGCGTGCGTTCAGGCCACCCGAGCGCGTCGCCAGAATACATCCCACGCCAGCCGAGCAAACGGTTTCGCCATGCCACCGCGCCGTGCATGAAGGATTGCTGGCGCTCGTCCCAAACGCCGTCGGCAGCGATGTTCAACGCCGTCGCAGCTGCGTTCAGAAACGGATCGGCCGTATCGATCACCACGCGTTCGGCGATGTCGCGGCGCAGTTGCTCAGCCCATTCGAACGATCGCGAAAGCGTCACCTGGTCTGTAAGAACATAAAGCTTGTCCCACGTTGCATTGGTCTCGACTTGCCGAATCTCGAAGTAGAATGGGTTCGTGGAAGCGGCCGGAAATCGAAGCAGGACAATCCGATTCGTGATTGAGCCAGGGTGATCCGATGCGGAAACCAGAAGTGCTGAAAGGGAATTCCAATGAATCGCATCCGCTGCGGAAACAGTCGCGCCTGGCAACGCGCCGGCCATTGAAGCAACGCGCCCTCGCGTCACGAATCGGCTCGGCCCAAGGGTGATCTGATCATTCGTGCATTGCTCCGGACGCAGCTGGAAAAATTCGCTGACGGGTAGATTTTCGCAGCCGATGTCGCCGCTACGCCGCCCGCGCATGCCGTTCACACCGCCAAAAGCCAGGATGAATTCGGAGTTCGTTTTGAAAGCGCGGCCGGATTCAATCTGGCCGATCAAGCCGCGGGAATCCGGAGACGGCAACACTGTAAGCCGCAATTCCGATCCGCCGCCTGCGGAGAAATCGTAGATCAAAGAACCAGGCCGATAACGCGTCACGATGTTGGTATGCTCGTGCAGCCATGCGGCGTTGGTGCTGGAGACGATTCCGAGCCGTAGATTGCCGCCGCGGCCGGCGGCGTAAATGGAGAACTCCGGGCGATCGCCGCCATCGATTCGAAACGGCGCATTCGCAGCGTATAGCGGCCGATTAAAAAACTCCGCGCCATTCGTGATCACGAAGTCGCGATTGTCCGGAAAGTAACGCAGCGGCCGGTCGATGTTGCTCTCGAGCATCGGCGTCAGGCGTGGGAATTCCTGCTCGGGCGGACGCTCGGCGGCGTGAGCGGATGAGCAAAGCGCGAACGCGAGGGCCAGACCTGTCGCTTTGAAGCGGTTGCCGAATTGAGATTCGACATCCAACATCGAACCTCCAACGCTCAATCTCGACGGATGATTCGGATTCAGCGCGGGTGGGTGTTGGAAGTTCGATGTTGGATGTTGGATGTTGCCGATCATCTCACGTTTTCCGCGGATGATGGTACCCCCACCCTGAATTGAACAGGGATCAACGGTTTAGGAAACCGCTGCTCTATCCATTTGAGCTATGGGGGCAGTGAGCGGGCCCGGCGTCATCCAACGGATCGCTACTCGGATAACCGAGTTTGCACTGCGCCTCAATGAGAAACACGCTCCTGGGCCGCAGAACTCGAGGGGCGAGACGCCGAATGCACAGGCGGACGCCTATGCTCCCCAACTCAAATGCACAAACCATTAAGATTTGGGAATCCTCACCGAAGGACGCTGAGGACGCGGAGGGAACAATTGTTTGTCGATGTGGAGGGCTGAATCGAACTTCAAGATGCCCCGCTCTCCTTCGCGACCTTCGCGTGAGGAAGAGCAGTTGATCGAGTAGCCTGCGAACCTGCCTGGGCTCGCTGAGCTTCGTTCCCCTTGCTCCCTCCTATGAAGTCCCGCCCCTTAAGCCGGCACGGCCGCTTCGGCAGCAGCGCGTTGTTCGAAGATTTGTCTCGCTCTCGTGACGAGATCGGTTGCAGTGACTGGTTTTGTGACAAAGTCCGTCGCCCCGGCCTCAATCCCCGCGCAGCGCGGCATTTGACCGGACAACCCGCTCACCATGATCACCGGTATGTCCTTGGTGGCAGGCTGTTTCCGCAGCAACTCGCAAACGGCGAATCCGTCCAGCTCCGGCAGCATTACATCCAGGAGGATCAGGTCGGGTTGGATGCTGCGTGCCTTTCGCACAGCTTCGATTCCGTCGCTAGCCGTAGCAGTGGCAAAGCCTTCCTCTTGGAACTGTAACCGCAACAGTTCCAACAGTTCCGGCTCGTCTTCCACCAGCAGGACTTTCTTCCGTCGGAACAGAGTTGTCTGATTCATGTGATGCCTCGTGTGCTTGCCAACATTGTCTCGGGTTAAACCCGCCATTTCCAAGCAGGACCGGTGCCTTCCTCCTCGGAAAATTGGTCCATGAATAGCCCGTTCGCCCGTCGAGTCTGATTCTTCATAGATCGCGGTATGAAACTGCGTATCTTGTTTTGTGAGAATGAAAACCATGTTGCTTCCGAAATGGAGCCTGGGACTGTTGCTTGCCTCTCTCCCCATTGCTGGTTGCGGTCAGAAATCCAACCCGCCCGCTCCACCGGTGGTGTTTCAGAGCAACGCCCCGCTGGCGATCGCCGGAACCGACGCCAATGAATCGGAGCCAGAGGAGAAGCCGGACGAACTCGCGGACGCACCGGCGGAAGTGATTGTACCGACCGCGATCCCCGCGGAAGGAATATCGCCCGCCGCAGCGGAAATTGTGAAGCTCGCCCAAGCCGGTGTGGACGAAACCGTGATGATGGCTTTCGTGACAAACTCCACGAACGTTTTTCAGCTGACCTCGGATAACCTTGTTTATTTGAACGATGTCGGTGTTCCGGCAGCCGTGGTAACGGCGATGCTTCAGAGGGATCAAGCGGCTCCCGCGCCTTCGGCGGAACCGTCAGTTGCGGCTGGTTCCGCGTTGGGGGGCACGAATCCAGGGGCCACCAATCTTCTGGTGCCAGCTCCTGGGGCGCCGCTCCCCTACGCCAGTGCGCCCACGCCGATTGAACAGCCCCAGCCTGAGCCGGTGCCGACTGAAACGGTGATTGAAGCTCCAGCCGCTCCCGATCAAGCGAACGTTTCCTACACTTACTTCTACAACTCGCTCGCGCCCTACGGCACCTGGATCAATGTTTCGGGTTACGGCCTTTGCTGGCGGCCGACCGTCGTGGCGGCTGATCCCGGCTGGCAACCTTATGTAAATCGCGGCCGCTGGGTTTACACCGATTGCGGCTGGTATTGGGTATCGGATTATTCGTGGGGTTGGGCGCCGTTTCATTACGGACGTTGGTTCCGGCACAATCGCATGGGCTGGTGCTGGGCGCCCGACACCGTGTGGGGACCCGCTTGGGTGAGCTGGCGCTACACCTCGGATTATTGCGGTTGGGCTCCGCTGCCGCCATCTGCGTGTTATCGACCGGGAGTGGGATTCACCTACTACGGACGGTCCGTGGGATTCAGCTTTGGGTTCGGGCTTTCGTATTCAAGCTATTGCTTCGTGCCTGTGCGAAACGTCTGCGACCGATACGTTCATCACCATCGCATTCCGCATCATCGCGCGCGGGATGTCTATCATCACACCCGGCCAGTTCAACGGTATGATCGCGACGAGCGGAATCGCATCGTGAACCGCGGCATTCCAGTGGAACAAGTCAGCGCCACCAGCAGGCAGCCTATTCGCCCGGTTCCGACGAGGGATATCGATCGGCCGAGCGCGCCGCGATTTGAAGGAACCAGCCCGAGCGATCGCCGGCTCGCCGTGTATCGGCCGCGCCTGCCCGAACCGGATCGTCCGGGCCGCCTGGTCGGAGAAGGCGTCCGCCCGGCCCCAATTCGAACTGTTCCGCGCAACAGTCTGGCGCGTCCGGCTGAACCGGCTGGTCCGGCAGCCACACCTGCCGAACCAAACGCCGCTGTTGAACGCACGAGGAATCGCGGTCCGCGACCAGAACGCCCCGAGCGGCCGAATGAAAACCAACCGGCAACGGCTACGCAACCTGCCAACCCGGACAACCCATCTCGCGTTGCGCCGCGACCTGCTCGCGATGTCGGTCCCGCTCGCACGCTGCCAACAGTTCAACGCGGCAGCGATCGTTCCGATCAAACGCCAGCTCCGGTGGTGAACCGTCCAGCAACTGACCGGCCGGTGGGTAATGCGAATCCTGAATCACGTCCAGCCCGACCGAACCGCACCAATGTCCGCCCGGCAGAACGTTCCACGCCCGCAAACGAAATGGCGCGCCCCGCGCCGAGACCAGTGGCGCCAGCGCAAACCGCACCCGTGGTCATGCCCACTCCAACGTTGCCGCGAGTTGAAACACCTGCACCAGCCCGGCCACCGCAAAGCCGGACGGTGCAGCCCAGAGTTGAAACAGACCGCCAACCTGCTGCGCAGAACAACCGGCCCATTTATCGCACCGAATCGCAACGGAACTTTGAGGCGCCCCGCCGTATCGCGCCCGAGCCCCGTTCCGCTCCGACTCCAGTGGTTCCGCGCGTGCAGCCTGCAGTTCCCGCTTATCAACCGCCTGTGCGCGCGATCCAGCCTTCCCGGACGGAGCCGCGTTTCAACGTTGAGCCGCGACGAGTCCAGCCGCAGCGTGAGGTAAACACGTCGCCTTCGATGCAAATGCGGCCCGTTGCACCTGCGCCTGCGCCGCGGCCTTCGATGCAAGAATCCCGCCCGCAGCAAGCGCGCCCGGCGGCGCGGCCCGAGCGACCGGCGCCGAACCGCGAACGGAATCGCGACCGTTAAGCGGCCTCGACAAATCCAAATCAGCGCCTAAATTCGGCGGCACTGCGGGAGCGTCCGTAGCTCAATTGGATAGAGCTTCTGACTTCGGATCAGAAGGTTGCAGGTTCGAGTCCTGTCGGACGTACCATTTGATAATGAGCAACTTGCGGAGAGTCAAAACTCCGCAAGTTGCTTTTTTTGCTGACAAAAAGCTGACAAGTGAGGGCAAATTGCCCCTGCCAAGTTGTCAGGCGAGCATAGCCCCATGAACGACAGCACAGATGCGAAGAAGTTGGGGCAGGCGGTCGAGAACCTTGCCAGTACGATAGTCGAAATCATTGAATCGAGGCTCAGGCGACTGGCCGAGGACGGGAAACTCCAACCACCCAACCACATGGCGGGCCAAAGTACCGGGTCGGAGGGATGGGTTGACCAGAAGACCGTGGCAGAGCACCTGCACATCAGCCGACGGACCCTGTACCAGTGGATGCAGAGGGGCAAGATTCCATACATGCGGGTTGGTAACCGCCCACGCTTTATCCTCCGGGACGTGGACGAAGCCCTAAAACGTCGCTACGAGGTTCGGGGGAGATATTGAGCCTGACGAACGCCTGACAACAGGTTCGCCACAGGACGGGTCAGGGCGTTTCGAGGTAGTCAGACCCGTCTTCCAGTGCCGGGACGTTCCTGCGCCCAACCGGCAAGGCTGGACGGGTTTTGTGAACAGGACAGGCACCCCCAACCACGATGGGGACAGGGGTCAGGTAATCTCGCTCGCCGAGGTCACCACGGCAAAATCTACCTTCAAGCTCTCGAAATGTTTCCGGCCACACCGAATCTTCTCGGCCTCGATGTTTCGCAGCTTCTCGAAGTCCTTCGTGCCTTTGGTCTCCCGCACGAGATACAGGGTATTGTCGCCCTCTTTGACTATGGCCCAATCGGGGTTGTAGGTGCCAAGTGGCGTCTCGACCTTGAACCAGTCCGGCAGTTTCACGAACAGCTTGATGTCCTCCCGCTCATCCAGTTTCTTGGCGAACTCACGTTCCACTTCGGAATCGTACACCACCGCATCATAAATGCTGTGCTTCACGTCCAAGCGGTTGTTCAGGTAGCTGACGATTTCTTGTTCCTCGAAAAGCCGCATCTCGTATTCGGCCCCAGCCAGCTTTTCGTATTTGATGCCGTCCACAATCAGCTTGTGCAACTGTTGCTTGAGGATAGCTGAAACGGCGTCCATGTAGCGTTGTGGGTTGAGCAGGAATTCCGGCAACCGTCCCGATTCGATTAGGATTTTTACGATGGTGGAACGGGTCAATTCCGTTTCGCTTTGCAGGTAGGCAACCACATCGGGCAACGCCCCATCGAACTTGATGACTTCGGTCGCCTCACGGAGAACCGCCGTGCTGACGCCAGCTCGTGCCACGTTCAGCCCCGCTTCCGTGACTTGGATACGGACGGGCTGAATCTTCTCCATTGCCTTGATGGCCTTAACCGCATTAGCCACCAGCGTTTCCGTCTGGTATTCCACTGAGTAGGTTGTCTTGGATTTGATGCGGTTCCACAATTCTTGGAACGCCGGATCAAGGGTCACTTCCTTTTTGAGCTTCAGCCGTTGGCCGTCTTCATCCTTCTTGATATGACGTTCCAACTGGTAGGATTGCAGAACATCCACCACCGCCGACCGCAAATTGGCGTGCTCAGGGGGTAGGCCCAAGTCCACCGTGGAGTCCTTCGGGTCAAACGTCGGCTGGATTTTTCCCGCCTCGGAAATAATACCTTTTGCCACCAAGCCCTTGAAAATCTTCTCGGAGTCCTCACGCCCAAGGGCAACACCTTCCCCGGCCACGACTTTCATCAATCCCGCAAAGGCATACACAGGAATCTTCCCGAACGTGACGCCGCAATCCTGCTCGTACTCGGTCTGCAAAGCCGTGGCAAAATCCTCGTAGCTCTCATTCGCCACGACGAGGAGCTTGTTTATGTGCTCGTCGAACACCCGCTCGCCGTTCTGATTTACGGGCAGTCGCAATCCCCGGCCGATTTCCTGACGCTTCTTGAGCACCGAACGGGTCTCGTTCAGGGTGCAAATCTGAAATACATTCGGGTTGTCCCAGCCTTCCCGGAGGGCGGAATGGCTGAAAATGAACTGGAGCGGTTCCGTCAGGGATAGGAGGTCTTCCTTCCGCTTCATAATCAGGCTGTAAACGTCATCATCCGCCTGCGTGCTGCCGTTGGTGTCCTTGAACACCCCCTTCTTGTCTTGGGCGAAATAGCCGTCGTGCAATTTCTCCAGCGGGAACGGGAGC
>CAMLLE010000009.1 GCA_946480555.1 uncultured Verrucomicrobia subdivision 3 bacterium | reverse complement strand
CGAGAAGTTCGACCACGGATTTCGACCTCCGATGAACACAGACCGCTACAACGAATCTTGAAACCGGCTCAGGTCCGCTGCAGGTGCTTGGCCACGGCTTCCGTGCGGGAACGGACGTGGAGCTTCTCGTAAATGTGGCGAACGTGCGTCCGCACCGTGGAGAAGCTCAAGCCGATCTTGTCTGAGATTTCCTTGTAGAGGTATCCCTTCGCCAGCAGATCGAGGACTTCCTTCTCGCGCGGCGACAGATTTGCAGTCTCCTTTCCCGGCGCCGCGCTGCGCTGAAATGATTCCACAATCTTCCGCGCAATGCTGCTGTTGATCGGCGAACCGCCTTCGTGGACGTCGCGAATCGCCGCCATCAAATCGTCCGATCCACTTTGCTTGAGCAGGTAACCGGTCGCCCCGGCGGTCAACGCTTCAAAGATGGTTTCCGTCTTGTTGTAAACGGTGAGCATGAGGAATTGTGTCTTTGGCGCGAGCGACTTCAAACGCCGGACACATTCGACGCCGTTCATCGCCGGCAGGTTGATGTCCATCAGCACCACGTTGGGGTTCAGCTTCGGAATCTCCCGAAGCGCACTCTCGGCAGTGGCATGGTCGCTGAGGTAGCTGAATCCGGGTGAATCCCTGATCAATCGCGCCAGGCTGCCGCGCAACTCCGCGTTGTCTTCCACAATCGAGACCGAAATGCTCATGTCGGCTGATTCTCTCCCGCTTCGCCATTCCCGCCCATCGCCATAAAAGCCGACTTCATCGATTCCGCCCGCACGGACATTTCGATTCGCGTTCCCCTGCCCTCCGGACTGTGAATTACGCATCGGCCGCCAACTGCCTGCAGCCGCTTCTCCAGATTCCCAATGCCATGTCCGCCGATAACGCGATGCGCATCGCTGAGCCCATTCTCGTGCAGGCCGCGGCCGTTGTCCTCAAGCACCAGGGTGAATCCATTCTTGCCCGGAATGAGCCCGATCAGAACTTCCGTTGCGGACGCATGTTTGACCACGTTGTTCAATGCCTCCTTCAAGCCGAGGAACAGGTTGTAGCGTGTCTCAGCCTCGACATGCAGCGCGGGCATTGGCGACGGGACATCGAAACGACAACGCAAACCCGCCGGCCGCAGAAAATCTTCGGCGTAAGCGGCCGCGTAGTCCATGAAACCGGAAAGCGTGTCGCGCTGCGGATCGACCGCCCACACGATTTCATCGATGCGATGCGTCAATCCATGCGCCATGTCCGCAATCTGTCCCAGCCGCGCCCGGGCTTTCTCGGGTTGTTCGCGGCACGCCATTTCACTCTCCAGTCCGATCCGCGTGAGTCCGGCCCCCAGATCATCATGGATGTCCTGGGCAATGCGGGCGCGATCCCGTTCAACGGCTCGCTGGCGTTCGAGACGTTCCATTTCGCGCCGCATGCGGCGAACCACGAAGTGCCGCACGCTCAAGGAAAGTCCGCCCACGAGCAACAAACCGGTCAGGAACTGAAACCACCTGGTTTCGTAGAAGTGGGGCAGAATCTTGATCGGCAGGGCCACGCCGAGCTCATTCCATACGCCTTCGTTTTTGCAGGCGCTGACGCGAAACACGTAATCGCCGGGCGGCAAATGCGTGAAGTAAGCTTCGCGCCGGCCACCAACTTCGGTCCACTCGCTTTCCAATCCTTCCAGCCGGTAACGAAACCGAATTTTGTCCGGCGCCACGTAGCTGAGCGCGGTGTAGCGGAACTCGAGATAATGCCGGCCTGGCGGAATCCGCAGCACGCTTTTGCGATCCGATTGCAGAGCCAGCAAATCCACCTGTTCGCCGTTCAGCTGCACTTCCTCCATTACGACCGGCGGCGGATCCAGATTCTCGCGCAATTCATCCGGCTTCACCGAAACGGCACCCTTGAACGTCGCAAACCACAAACGCCCGTCACGGCTGCGCCACCCCGATGGCTGATATGCTCCGGAGCATTCCAACGTCGGCAAGCCATCATACAATCCGTAAGCCACACACGGCAGCAACGTTCCCGAACCGTGCCGGAAATCGCGCAGAGCGGCTTTGGAAATGTTGAAAATGCCTTTATGCGATCCGAGCCAGAGCTTGCCCTGGCCGTCATCGAGAATCTGGCAGATCACATCGCTCGGCAAACCGTCCCGCGTGGTGAAGCGTGAGAACTTCCCATCTTTAAACCGCAGCAGGCCGCCCCGAAAAGTCCCCGCCCAGATTGAGCCATCGTCATCAGCCAGCAACGACCAGATGGAATGCCCGGAATGCGCATCCACAGCTTTATGCGCGGCAAACCTTCCCTCGCGATATTGATAGAGCACGCTGTTTGCGGCACCCGCCCAAATGTCCCCGCGCGCATCTTCCGCCAGCGCATGAATGCCGACCGTGTGATCGAATCCCGACCGTTGCCCGAAGCTCTCGATGACGCCATTGCTGAGCCGCGACAGCCCGGCCTTTTTTCCAAACCAGACACGGCCCTGCGCGTCCACGAGCGTTGCTTTGATTCCGTGAACGTCGTATTCAGGCGCCGTGAACGCGCCGTTCTCCAGCAGATAAAGATCTTCACGTCCAGCGCTCAACCACAGTCGCGCGCCATCTGGATAAATCGAGAAGAAGAAGTCCCGGGTCGCAGTGTCGCGCATCATGTTTGTGGGTGAACTCAACTTCGACAGTTCTCCGTTCTGCCAGCGAACCAATCCGCCGCCGTACGTTCCAAACCAAAGCGCGCCGCGTTCATCGGCGCACAGCGACATGACGCCGGCCGTGGACAAGCCCTCGGCCGCGCCGATCGTCTGAAAACGCTTTTCGCGCAGTCGCACCAGGCCGCCGCGATCCACGCCAAGCCAGATGTTTCCTTCGCGATCCTCAAACCAGCACGCCACGCGATTCCCCGGCAAACCATCGCCTGCGCGGATCTGAATTGGATCCTTCCCGGCGGGTCCGGCCTTGAAAACTCCCTGTCCATAATGGCTGAACCACGTACTTCCTGATCGATCCTCCGACACACTGATCGCCGGCATATGGCTGCCGAATAATTTGCCCCAGGCTGGAATCGTCTCGTTCCAGCCCGCGCTGGAGAATCTTCTCACTTCGTCACCAGCCATCGTCCAACCGCTGCCATCGCGATTGAAGAACAGCAAACCAACATCCGGGACCGCGCCAGCGGGCGTGCGATTTTCCAGCTGTTCGCCATTCCAACTCCAGATGCCCCGGTCCGTTCCCACCCAGACGGTCCCCGCCGGGTGCTCGGCGATGCAGTTGATCCTCAGCCCGGTTTCGACGGCCGCCAATTCCGTATTCGTGCCAGCCCACCGCGCGAGGACACCTTCGCGGGTGACGAACCAAAGGACACCCTGACGATCCGTGGCATACGAATGCCCGCTGGTTCGCTGCGGCGGTTTCGCACGGTGCCAATCGCCGGCCCCGGCACCACCTGTTCTCCAAAGCAACTCGCCACTGACACTCACAAAGACCAATTCGTTCGAGCGTGTGAAGCTGCGCACCCATTCCAACCCGGACCATCCCTGCCATTCGTGCTTGAACCGGCCATTGCGCCACGAGGTGAGCGAGCCGTCGTAGGTGTTGATCCACAGCGTGCCGTCTGGATCGACGAACAATCGGAACACACGCGCGTGCTTGAGTTCCGGCGTGTTCAACGGATCGAACGTAACGAAGCGGACGCCATCGAAACGCGCCAGCCCATTGAACGTGGCAATCCAAAGATAACCTTCTGGCGTCTGCGCAATCGAAGTGACCGAACTGCTCGGCAATCCATCATCGCCGTCCCAGGAATCGATCAGGTAATGGGTGTCACCCGTCTGAGCAGCAGCGGCCAACGAAATCCAGACAATTGCCGCACACAACACCGCGCTGCACAAAAGGCGGCCGCCCAGCATGGACTTAGGAAGCTCTGGCACGCTCGCAGTCTCTCGCCCGGCACATCGCGAAGCAAGCGGATCGTAGCGCAGTGCAGACCGGAATCAGAAGTTCGATACGACGCAGTGACTTCGCGTCCTTCGCGCGAGGAACAGATTCTGGGTGATTTATTCCGTCAGGAGAAGCGTCGCGTCGCGCCGCAAAAGGTCAGTTCTTTCGCGCCGTAATGCCATGAAAGAACCCAAGCCGCTGCCCGGAAAGATTGGCCGCCAGGTTCATCGCGTGGTCGATCACCGGCACCGATTTGCCCTCCAGCAGGGTGCGATCCCACGAGGTGGCAAAAGTCTCGATACGGATTTCAGAGAGGCCAAGCGGCGCGAGCATACGGCGGAGTTCCGTCCGCGTGTAGCCTTTCGTTCCGATGCTTTCCATATGATTCCACAACGTCCATCGAAAGCTTTTCCACGGCTTTCCGCGGAGAAGCGCAAATCGAATCCAATGCTTGAACGTGATCAGCGCGCGGCGGTTATAGAGCATGATCTTCACCTCACCTCCCGGCTTCACGACGCGGACGAGTTCCGCGACCGCACGGTCGGTGTTTGGCGTGTGATGCAGCACGCCCCACGAGTAGCCGAGGTCGAAGGAGCCTTCCGGAAAGGGCAGACGCTCGGCATCGGCGACCTGGAGACTCTCCGGTTGTGGCAGGTCGTAGATGCGAATCCGTTGCGTGAGGTTGGCCAGTGCTTCTTCAGTCAGGTCAACGCCATTTGCGATCGCGCCGGCGCGCAGCCATTGGATGAAATCCGTTCCGGCACCAAAGCCAACTTCCAGCACGCGCTTGCCGCGATAGCGCGAAAACTGCGCGAAGGAATGGATGAACGGCTGGTCGCGATAACGCCATTGCTCAATCTGATCGAAATACTCCCGGGTGAACTTCTCCGCCCCGGCGTGCCAGGTGTCGCAACTCTGGCGATTCCAGAATGCTTTGACCTGGGATTTCAGCGCATCAGAAGAATGGTCAGGGCTGGTCATGAGGAGGGCTGCGTTTTTGTGGGCGGCACACTAGGGAGTCTCCGCAGTGAAGTCAACGTTGGTAGCGCGTACGGGAATCGAACCCGTCTTTCAGCCTTGAGAGGGCCGTGTCCTAGCCGATAGACGAACGCGCCAGAAGACGACCGAATCGTAGCCGCCGAATTCCGAAAGTCAATTGCGCCGCCAGACCTTCAACCGCGATAGATGCAGCGCGCAGTGCAGGTTTCGGCCACAACGATTTCGCTAAGCAAGGGCAGGCGCGGCTTGAGTTGCTGCCAAATCCAAAGGGCCACGTTCTCGCTCGTCGGATTCTCCAGGCCAGGGATTTCGTTCAGATAATAGTGGTCGAGCCTCTCCCAGATGGGCCGGAACGCCGCGCTGATGTCCGCATAATCCATCACCCAGCCGAGCTTGGGATCCAAGCCGCCAGTGACGGAGATCTCCACCGAAAAGCTGTGTCCGTGCAAGCGGCGGCACTTGTGATTCTCCGGCAGGTGCGGCAGCAGATGCGCAGCTTCAAACTGAAATGTCTTTCGTAGTTCCATGTAAATCGTTTGTGGTAAATTGTCGGCCACCCGTCCGATCAGTTTTATCAACGGACTGCTGACAACTTTCGTTCAACCCATTTCCCAATCTGTCCACGTCGCGAGATCGCCAAGGCTTGGCCGTCCATCGTGGCGCCACGTGAGCGGCGGGTTCTGCATCTGGCCGAGCGGACAGATTCGCGTCACGCCCCAGCGCGCCAGATCGGTTGCCAGCTGCAGCGCGCGCGGAGCCGGCGCGGCAATGCCCACCGTGGAGACGTGTTTGCGAATCGAATCTGCGGCTTCCAACGCCGCTTTGAGATTGGGCACGCTTTTCACGTATATGAACCGGTTCAGGCAGGAAATCTGGAACTGCGGATCGTGTTCATAAACCACGGTCCACGCCGATGAATCCTTGCTTTGCCAGAGCTTCGTGTCGGGTGAGTGCGCCGCACGGACTTCGTATAGGCTGCGGCGCGAAGCGATCATTGCAGCCGCCGCTGCCGTCAGAGGGCCGCGCGGATCCGCGGCTTCGTGCTTCGCCAGTTCTTCGGCCAGCATTTCTGCAAACGGCTCGGCATCCACCACGCCGCCATTCTCCACGTAAATTACATGCGGCGATAAACATCCGAGCTGATTCCACGTCGCCACATCCAGAGCGGCGCGCGCGACGACTTTCCCGGCATTGAAACCGGTCAACGATTCCTTTGTCACGAAGCCGAAGCTCACGCGGTGTCCATAACCAATGAAGCGCACGCGCGGCGGCAGGGCGTGGCGAATGGCCATCAATGTTTCGTCGTCGCCGGTTGCCGTCACACAGTCAGCTTCCGCGTGGAGCGCGTTTTCCAGCGGCATCGAACCGCCACGCCATTCAGCGATCTCGATGCACGAACCGAGCTTGGGATCTTCGTGGTAAATCGAATGCGCGAACAGGCGCGGCAGGAATGAGCTGCCACTGGCGCACTTCATGAATTGCGCGGAGCGCAGGATCAATCCCAGCGCGAGGCTCATGAATGCCGGATTGGGCAAATTGCCGGCGGCGATATGAGCCAGCAATTCTGGACCGATGGCCATTGCCGTTCGCGAGTGCCGCTCCTCCGTGCTGGTGCCAACAAACTTTTCCAACCGTTGCGCATGGCCAAGTTCCTGCGTGAGCAGGTCATTGAAGTTCTCGGGCGTGAATCGTTTGAAAAAGTTCTCCAACCCAGCGGCAAGCGTTTCGGGCGAGAAACCGGTCGCAGCCGGCCCCTGTTCCAACGCAATCTGCCGATATGGGAAACCCGGACGCAACCAGTTCTCCGCCACGGCGCACAGCAACTCGACCAGGCTCAGCATGGAACGCCGGGCCAGATATGCTTCGCGATTCCGGCGCAACGCCTGGCACGCTTCGGTGACCATGGTCGGCGTCAGCGTCGCTTCGGGTGGCAGATCGGCGAGGAAGTAGTTTGGCAGGACCAAAGACATTGGATTTGCGATTTACGAATTACGGTTTACGAGCTCACGCATTACGCACAACGCACCACGATCATGTCGCGATCACGTCGCCATAAGGGAACAACCGCGAGCTTCCGCTTGTTCTGCGCGGCCGATCAGTTCGAAGCGGCTGCCTCGACGGATCGCCAGGTCCTCGGTTTGAACGGTCAGGACGGAAAACACGTTTGCCAGGTCATGAATGCGGAGCAAACCGGTTTCGCCTTCGGCCACTTCGCGCCCGGTTTCAGGCGAAACAACTTGAGCCCGTGCCCATGGGGGAAACTGGAACGAATTGCCGATTGGCGATTGCTGATCGCCGGTTGAATACGCCTGGGAACTCAATTCGCTCATGCCGTATTCGCAAACGAGATGCGACGCTGGCACGCCGAACTGCCGGTGGATGAGCGCGTGAAGTTCCGATTTTGGCATCGATCGCGACCGACCTTTGTAGCCGCCGGTTTCCATGACGATCGATCCCGCTGGCAACGTGAACTTCGAGGCCCGATCGCGCAGATGATCGAGCAAATGGACGAACGAGAATGCCGTCCCCAGCAAGAGAACCTTTTCTGCTCGTTCGACCGCTTTCTCCAGCGCCGCCGTTGCCGCCGCAACGTCAAAAGTCCAGCTGCCGTCCGCTCCAACAGCGCCGACAAAAGCTGCTTCTGAAGCTCCCAGTTTCCGTCGCACCACATCGAACATGTGAACCAGCGATGAGTTCGGCGCGGAGGCAACCCCGGGCGCAAGGAGGAGCACTTGAAACGTGAAACTTGGAGCTTGAAACCTCTTCAGCACGTTCCATTCGAACCAGGGCCACAATGAAGCTTCATAGACTTCCAACGATTCGGCGGAATGAAAATGCCGGCTGGGTCGCTGCTGCGTGGTTCCGCTGGAATGGAAGACCGCCTTTCGTTCCTCAGGCGCGAGAGACGTCAGTTCCAGTTCTTTGAAAGCCGCAGCCGGCACTGCCGGAATCTGTGTCCAATGCGTGACGGAGTTGGGCGTGAGTCCACGGGCGTCGCAAATTTTTCGATAAGCGGGATTTCGCAGGTATTGAAGCCCAAACAACACGATCGCCATCCCGTTGAATTCAACGTCGAGATGCGACAGCAGCGCGGGGTCTTCGGAATCCTCCAGGTAAAGCGAATCGGCTGAACTGATGCCGATGAAATCGCGCAGGCGCGCGGCGAAAATGGACAGGTCTGAACTCATGCGGTTTTTATTTTAGGGCTGGTTTTCCGCCACAGCCCCGCTGCGAAAACTAACAGACGGAAACGCTGCCTCAACTCTTTTTCAGGTCCGCGGCGGCTTTCTTCATCTCGGTGACGTGCAATTCGGCATTCCCGGAATCAGTCACGTGCGCAATCTTTCCGTCCTTGCCGATCAGGAAACTCACGCGGCGCGCCATGTTGCGATCCTTCATCTTCACGCCGAACGCTTGCGCAATCTTTCCGTCCGTATCAGCGATAAGCGGGAAATTCAGCGAGTATTTCTCGATGAACTTCTGGTGGCTTTCGGAGTTGTCGAAGCTTACGCCAACGACTTTGACATCATTGGATTCCAGTTCGGTCATGCTGTCACGGAATCCACACGCCTGCTTGGTGCAACCGGCGGTGTCGTCCTTCGGATAAAAGTACAGCAGCACGGATTTCTTCCCGAGATCGTCCGCGAGCTTCCAATCCTTGCCGGACTGATCCTTGCCTTGGACGAGCGGGGCCTTGTCGCCAGCCTTGAGCGGACCGGCGGCTTCTTCGGCGGCCGGCAGGGTGCTGACGGCGAACGCGAGGAGGAGCGAACTGAGAATTGTCTTCATAGTTTTGATCGGATGCAGACGCGAGTTCGATAGCTCAGCGCGAGGCGAGTGTCAAACCAGCGTCAATGGGTTCAGCCTCATCAGTCGAAGCAGCCGCAGGGGAAGTTACAGGCAAGGCTTCAATGGCAGGGAAGGATGTCTGCTTTGCAGCGGCAGGTCCGGGTCTCAAGCTTGAAATTTCAGCGGCCCGGGCATGCTCCAGGCCTTGATGATTCTTCGACCTTCGACCCGATAGATCATGATCAGATCCAGCGTTCCTGGTCCTTCAGGAAACGTCCGCGTCACGGGTTCATGATCGACGACGAGCGCGCCCATGACCATGCGATTCAGCAACTCGGCGTGCAGATTCGGCTCCTTGAAGCGGGCGGCAAACCGCACCTCCAGTTCCGCCCTGCCCCGCGCGAGCAGCTTGTCCGGAAACTCATACAACTCCGCGCCTTCCGCGTAGCACTGCAGCAATGCGACCAGATCGCGCGCGTTGAAGGCCTCCAACTGGCGCTGCACGACAGCTTCGGCGGATTGCGATGGCTCCGAACTCGTCATGGATTCTCTTCCCTGGTCACGTAGCTCAACACCCAGTAATACGGCAACAACTGCACACTCACGTGCTCCGCGAGATCCGTCACCGTGGCGCGCAATTCAGACTCCGTCGGGAAGTTTTTCAGCACTTCGTGGGCGCTGCCATCGTCCAGCTGCCGAATCTGATAGGTGTTTCCCCCGTCATCCGTCCGCGCAATCGGTGTGCTGCTGCCTTCCACAAAACGATTATCGATGAACATCACGCGCGCACCCGGCCGCAGCACGCGATGAAAGTTCAAGAGGAACTCACGCAACCGCGATTTCGGAATGTGCGACCACCAGAAACCAGAGAAACCCGCGTTGAATAATGTCCTGAGGCGCGGCAACTCATAGGCGTCTTCGCGGAGAAACTCCACCCGGCAGGAGCCAGCTGGCTTCGTTCGGGCGATGGCCAGAACTTCCTCATTTATGTCCGTGGAGACCACTTCGCCCGCACTACGTGCCAGGACCTCAGTCCAATAGCCGGTTCCACACGCCACTTCGAACACTGTTGCTCCAGCGAATTCCTGTTCGACGAGCTTCCGCAGCACCCGCAAATCCTCCTGGCGTTCCGGTTTGTGGTAGATGCGTTCGTATTCTGCCGCGCGTTGAGCGTAGTAATTGATCATGCTTTCTCGCCACCTTCCGGCCCGTAGAACACCACCCACACGACGAAATCCTCAGAAAACTTTTCGAACCGATGCTCCTGGCCAGCGGGAACGAAAATGAACGTTCCGACGCCAACATCAAAGGTCTCGTCACCGTCGAAAAACCGTCCTGAGCCGCGCGTCACGAAATAGACCTCGTCCCGCCTGTGGGGCTTTTGCGGATCGTGCCCCACTGGCTGGTAGAGCTCAACGGCCAGCGTGCCGTGCGAAAAAACGGGAATGGCCAGATTGCCGGGCGGTGGCGGACCTTTCGCCAGCGCTTCAGTCAGGCCGGCGTGAACCACACGCGACCCGTTTGCATCTATCTCCTTCATGGGAATGGCCGCAAGCATGCCGGATGGCGCGCAAAAGACAATCCGCCTTTCCGAAAGGCGGCTGTCGAATCAACTGGCATTGCGGCGAATCCGGTTCTCCTCCGCGCCTCCGCGGTGAATTCCCAGTCCCACGCATCGCAATCGGCCCGATTCGACCCAGGTTCGCAGAAAAGCTCTTTTTCCGGCGCGGCGCAATTTCTACTCTGGCCGAGTGACTTTGAATTGCGGACAGCTCGTAACACTCAAGATTTCCGACATCGCATTCGGCGGCGAAGGCGTTGCCCGGCTGGATGAACTGGTGGTTTTTGTTCCCTTCGTCATCGTGGGCGAAACGGTTGAGGCAGAAATCACGGAGTTGAAGAAGAACTTCGCGCGCGCGCGGCTGGTGCGGGTGATCGAAGCTTCGCCAGAACGCGTCGAAGCGCCGTGCCAGTATTTCCGCGGCTGCGGCGGCTGCCAGTATCAGCACATGGGCTACGCCGAGCAGCTGCGCGTGAAGCACAAGCAGATTGCGGATTTGTTCGAGCGCGTCGGAAAGATTTCGCGCGATGTCGTGGCGCCGGTTGTTCCCTGCCCCAAGCCTTATGGCTATCGGAATCGCATCATGATCCGCAGTCAGTGGAACAAACCGGAGCAACGGCTGAACATCGGATTCGTGCGTTGGGATTGCGGGCTGGTGGAGGACATCACGGAATGCAAAATCGCGGAACCGGCGTTGAGCGATCAGATCAAAGGCGTGCGCGCGAATCCACCGCCCAAGGGCGGAATCAAGGTGGTGCTGCGCATCCCGCCGGAGAATTGGGAGGTGCCGCGCGACTCATTTTTCCAGAACAACTTCTTCCTGCTGCCAAAGCTCGTGGAGACGGTGCGCGGCTTCGTGCAGGATTGCGGTTCCACGCACCTGATGGATTTGTTCTGCGGCGTGGGCTTCTTCGGGATTGAACTGGCGGACGTGGTGGAATCGTTTGTCGGCGTGGAGTTCGATCAGATGGCGATCAAGGCGGCGCGAAAGAATGCCGAGATGCGCAAGATCACAAACGGAGAATTCGTCACCGGCGCCGTGGAAAAAATCCTGCCTGAAGTTCTGCACCGTTTTTCGCCGGAGAAAACCACCATCCTGCTCGATCCACCGCGCAAGGGCTGCTGGCCGCAAACGCTGGAATCGCTGCGGCAACAACGCCCGGCGCAGATCGTGTATGTGTCGTGTCATCCGGCGACGATGGCGCGCGACCTGAATTTGCTCTGCGCCGACGGCGTGTTCCGGATTGAGAAAGTCGTGCCGCTGGACATGTTCCCCCAAACGCAGCACGTGGAATGTGTGGCGGATTTGCGATGTGTGGGTGAGGCTGCGAAAACTCCTGAATTCACTTCAGCGGCTGGCGCTTGAGCTGGCGCAATTCGGTTTGTTGCCGCAACAATTCCAACTGCTGCTCGGCGCCGGTTTCCGGTTGCGACATTTGATGCCTCACCAGCTGCAGCTGGCGGTCGATGTATTGATCGCGCAAGCGTGTGGTCACGTCGACCAGCTGTTGCGCGGGATTCGGCAGCGCCCGGTTCTCCGCAGCCGCTTCAGTGATCAGCGACCGCATTTCGGGAACAGCGAGGTCGTCCAGGAACGCGCCGAGACCGGCCCACGTTCGATCCATTTCCCGATCCAGCCGCTGGCGGACAGTGGCACGGACTTGATCGTGCTGAATCCAGTTCAAATCCAAATTCGCCACACACCACGGCGCGAGGTCTTCATGCAGAAAGAGCAGTTTCAACAACCAGAATTCCGTGACGGAAGGACGCGACATCTCCACGGGGTTTTCTTCCGTCCCTGGTGGCTCGTCTGCCGATGCTGCCTTCACATCGCGCATTGATTTCTTGAATTCCGCGCGCACGGATTCCGGCGACACGCCCAATCGCAACGCGGTCTTCTGCGCGTACTTGTCGATCAACACGACGTTTCTGGTTTTATGCACCGCCTGCGCCATCTCGCGGAGAATCGTCAACCGGCCCTTGTCCGTGCCACCGTCGTTCAACCTGCAAAGGCGGTTCAGGTAAAAATCGAAGAAGCCTTCTGCAGCCGCGATCACCTGGCGAAACGCATCCGCGCCGGAAGCTTTGATCAGACTGTCCGGATCGTGCGGAGCCGGCACGACCGCGACGCGAACGGCGAGCCCGGATTCCAGCAAATGATCCAGCGCACGGACGGCGGCGTTCTGGCCGGCGTTGTCTGAATCGAAACACAGCACAACTTCATCGGCGTAGCGTTTCAAAATGCGTGCGTGCTCGCCTGTGAACGCCGTGCCCTGCGGGGCAACGACGTTTTGAATGCCGGCCATGTAGCACGCGATGAGATCCAGTTGCCCTTCGCAGATGATGGCGAAACCGGCGTCGAGAATCGCGCGCTTGGATTTGTCGAGCCCGTAGAAAACCTTGCTCTTGGTGAAGATCGGCGTTTCAGGCGAGTTCACGTACTTGGCCGTCTTGTCATCGCCGGAAAGGACACGCCCGCTGAATGCAATCACCCTGCCCTGCTCATCGCAGATCGGAAACATCAGCCGCCCGCGGAAGCGATCGTAGTGATGGCCGGTCTCCTCCTTTTTGAGGATCAAGCCAGCCTGCTCCATCACGGCAGCATCGAAGCCGCGGCTCTTCGCCCAGTTCACCGTGTCATCCCAAGATTCCGGCGCGCAGCCGATGCGGAAGAGCTTGATGGCTTCGGCGGACACGCCACGTTTGGCGAGGTAATCGCGCCCGATCTGGCCGGCGGCTTCGTTCGCGAGACAGTTCTGCCAACGTTGCGCAATCTGGTCGTGAATCTGGAACAACGTGTCCTTGAAATGCCGCGTCTGCGCGTGTTCACCGCCACCGTGCTCGTATTCCAGGGGAATCTTCGCGCGATCAGCCAGCCGCTTGACGGCTTCGGGAAAATCGACGTTCTCGTATTCCATCACGAACGTGATGACGTTCCCGCCTTTGTGGCATCCGAAGCAGTGAAATGCCTGGCGCGCCGGACTGACGTTGAAGCTGGGGCTCTTCTCCTTGTGAAATGGGCACAGCGCCACAAAGTTCGCACCGGCGCGTTTCAGCGGCAGATACGAACCGATCACGTCCACAATGTCACTGGCGGCGCGAATGCGTTCCAGGGTGGCGGGAGCGATGAAGCCCGGCATGGGCGAAAGCTAAGGGAAAAGTGAAAAGCGACAAAGCGGGAAAGCGGAAGCCTCCGGGTAACGGACCGGAAGAATTGTATTGCACAGAAGGAAACGAAGGGAACGAAGTTTGGATGACTTCGTTATCTTCGCGTGCTCCTTGTGAAGTTCGAAGTTCAAGGAGCCGCGAACTCACGCTGCTCGAAGCGTTTGGATTCAGGCGTGGTTGGTTTGATCAACAGGAAGCCGAGCTGGTTCTTGATGAACGGACCGGTCAGCGATTTCTGAAATACCGACGATTGAACTTCGAAGAGCGTGGGGAAGAAATTGCTGCCGTAATCCTGCAATTGCTGCCGGTGCGCGTCGTCCACTTCTTTCGAGCTGTAAGCGCGCGCGTTCAACAACGCCAGCGCCGCGATCAGGATGCAGCTGACCCGCACCGTTCCGGCGACCATTCCAAGGTAGAACTCGCTCCGGCCGAATATGTCGCTGCCGACGAGCTTTCCGCCCAGCGCCTTCTTCAGGTAAACAAAGCCGAACGCAATGATCAGCGCGATTCCGACGTACGCCATCAATCGGCCCGCAAAAAGGCTGAATACGGTGCCATTCGAGATGATCCCGGCAACTTCGTCGTAAACCAGCGCGCCGCCCACCGCGATCGTCAGCCACTTGATGGTGCCAATGAGCTCCTCGGACAAGCCATGCTTCCGGCCGCTTTGCACGCCCAGGAACAGCACGACCACGAGCACGACATCGAACCAGTTGATCGGAATATGTAGATCGTTCATTCAACGGCGTCCGACGCAAAGCGCCACGACGCCGTCTCAAAACAAGCCAGACTCGTGCCATGGAAACGGGATGGGACCTGGGACGAATTTTCGCCGGCAAATACACCGCCCAACGATCGGCAATGAATATCCACCGTTCAATTCAGGGATGGGGAGCCCCCCGCCGGCGGGCTTTGCCTAATGGGTCGTGAGCCACAGGCGGATGCTGGCACCTTGCGGATGCCGCGGATCAAGCTCGAGGACTTTCGAGTAATGTTCCCGGGCCTTCGCGTTTTGCCGAAGGCTTTGCGCGTAAATATTTCCCAGCAACACGTGGGCGCGAGTTTCTCGGGGATATCGTCCAAGGAGTTTCTCCAATTCCCGGATTGCGTCCGCGATGTAATTCGCCTGGCGCAGCGTCACTGCGAAATTGAACCGTGCATCCAGCGAATCTGGCCGAATGGCTAAAGCAGATTCATAGGCTGTCAAAGCTTGAGACACATTTCCGCTGGCAGCGAGGGCAGAACCGAGATTGTAGAACGCCTCGAAGTAGCCCGGATCGAGCCGCGTGGCTTCGCGGTAGGATTCCACCGCGGCGCTCAACTGGCCCGACTGATGTGCCCGGACGCCTTCCCCAAACGCGCGCTGCGCCCCCGCGGTGTCACCAGCTGCCCCGCGAGCTGGATTCGTGTAACGGTAGCGCGGAAACGTGGGTGCCTGCGGCACCGGTTCCGCCGCGGTTTCCGTCGGCGGCAATGGCGTGGTATTGGCGCGTGCGCGATTGGTTGGATCGCCGCGAAAAACCCGCAATGGATTGATCTGGCGGAGAAAACCGCGCCGATTCTCTGGCGAATTGGTCGCGCTGGCGGCGCTCGTGCGCGGCGGCGTGACGACGGAACGAGCCGCGTCGCTCGATGGACGGGAGGCTGATTGCGAAACGTCCTGCGCCGGCCGCACGGCCGGCTCCTGCGCGATGCGAACATTCTGAATCGGCCGTTCCGGGGGAGGGGCAGCCTGGGTGACCTGGGTCGGAATATTGGTGCGCGCGACAGGGGGAGCTGCAGTGCGAATCGTCTGGGGAGGAACGGCCTGTGGCGCTGCATTGGGAGTAGTTACCGGTGCCGGCATTACCGCCGCAGCCGCCGATGGATCGAGGGCGGCGATGATTGCGCGGACAGCTCCAGATTCCGGCGAGGAACCCGCCAGGTTCAAATATTCGCGGTAGCGTTCGAGTGCCGCGGCGCGGTTGTTGAGAACGTGGTTCACCACCGCCAGGTTCAGTGCGGCTGCGGCAAACCCCGGATTCACTTCGAGGGTTTCATTGAACCGCGCGAGAGCCGTGCGATAATCGCGCCGGTAAGCCGCTACAACGCCCAGTCCGTTGAGCGCATCCGCGTTCTGGCGGTCGTCCTGCAAAGCCTCCTGGAAACTCCTCTCAGCTGCCGGCATTTCGCGCAATCGCAGCTGGACTGTCCCAAGCCGAAGCCAGCCCGGAACGGAATTCGGACGCAAGGCCGTGTACGCGATGAATGCATTCCGCGCGGCGTCAAACCGCTGTTCCTCCATGCGAAGCATTCCCAGGTTGAAGTGCGCTTCCGCGAGGTTTCGGTCAAGCGCCAGCGCCTTGGCGTAGGCTTGCTCCGCGTTGGTGCTGCGGCCGGCGTGCTGGTAAGCGAGCCCAAGCTGATGCCACACGATGGCGTTGGTTCCGATCAATGCCGACGCGGTTTGAAGTTGCTGCACCGCCTCCTCATAACGCCCCTCTTCGATCATCTCGGTGCCGTTCAGCAGCGCCCTGGTTCCCCGTGGCGTGCATCCCGTCAGAGCCGCCAGGAACAGCCCCAAGACCAGCGCGGGCGCGCTCCATTTTTTGATGATCAGCATTGGAGCTCGTGGTAGCATCCGCCTCCGAACGTGTCAAGAAACGCACCTGAAATTGCCGCGATTGAACGTCACCGCCCCGTCTGGCTGGCGGTGATCTGCTTTTGGCTGCTTCAATTTTCCGGATTCGCCGACTGGCGGGAGCCCGCTTTGACTTCTTCCGCGGCGAAATCGGAAGTGGTCATTGTAGAAAGCTCCGCGGCGACCGAAGCGTTCCAGCCGCGGCTTGCGGTCGTTCGCGAAATGATTCAACACGGTTTGACAAACGTGACCAAAACGCTGACCGAGTCAAACGCCTGGCGTTCGCTGGTGAACACGCAGGACGTGATCGGCATCAAGGTGTTCACAGAACCTGGCCCCAACAGCGGCACGCGCGTGGGCGTCGCAAGCGCGGTGGTGGAAGGACTGTTGGCGGCGGGGATCGCCCCGAATCGGATCATCGTCTGGGACAAGCGCCTCGTCGATTTGCGCCTGGCTGGTTACGGAAAGCTCGCAACGCAGTTCGGCGTTCGGCTCGCCGCCAGCTCGGACGCGGGCTGGGACGAAGACGCATTTTACGAGAACTCCATTCTCGGAACTCTCGTCTGGGGAGATTTTGAATTCGGCCGCAAAGGCGATGCAATCGGTCGAAATTCGTTCGTATCCAGACTCGTTTCACGCGAGATCACGCGCTTGATCAACATCACTCCCATGATGAATCACAATCAGGCGGGCGTGGCCGGAACGCTCTACAGCCTGGCGTTGGGGAGCGTGGACAACGTCCGCCGGTTCGAGAGCGATGCCGAGCGCCTGGCGACGGCGGTGCCAGAAATCTACGCATTGCCGCAAATGAGCGACAAAGTGGTTTTGAACATCGTGGATGGGCTCGTCTGCCAGTATGAAGGCGAAGAACGCAGCCTCCTTCACTACTCCACGTCGCTGAACCAGCTGCGCTTCAGCAAGGATCCCGTGGCGCTCGACGCGCTCTCGATTCAGGAACTGGAGCGCCAGCGCGAGCTTGCCAAAACGCCAAAGCTCAAGCCCAACCTGGATCTCTACGCCAATGCGGAACTGCTGGAACTCGGCGTGGCCGATGCGAAGAAAATTCGCGTGGTCCACGTGAAGCTGCCTTGAACCGTGGCTGCCGTTGCGGCCAGCTTCCCTTCCTCATCCGGCCCATTTCCAACGCTTGAAGTCTGTGCCCGATTTCGTCCTCAAGCATATTGTTGACATCTAAACAGTCTATTGATAGACAAGCCTCATGAAGGCCACGAAAACCTCCGCTTCGATCTCGCGATACCACGCCTTGCTCCAGGTGTTGCGCACCGCCGACACGTTGTGGAATGCCAGCCGGGCGTTTTTCGCCCGCTGGGATTTGAGCCCGAGCCAGTTCAACATCCTCAACCTCCTGCTCGATCAAGCGGACGGGCTTTCCCAAATCGAACTGGGCCGCCAGCTGCTGACGCATCGCTCAAACGTCACGGGGCTGGTGGATCGGCTGGAGGCGCGCGGACTCGTCGCGCGCCGGGAAGTGCCGGGTGACCGGCGCGCGTATCGTATTACGCTGACTCCCGAGGCCCGCAAGTTGTTGAACAAAATCCTGCCGGAGTTCCATCACCTCGCGGAAACGATCTGGGCGGACACCCTCGCCGGGCGCGTGAGTGAATTAACCGAAGATTTGGCGCGGCTGTCCGCGAGGGTTGAACAACTGACCAAAATGGAGGATGACGCATGAAACTATTCCAACCGGCCACTCCGGTGGCCTGGCGAGCCGGTGTCGCATGCGCGCTTGGAGCCGCGACCTGTTTGCACCTCGACTATGCTCCCATCAAGTTTGCCCCGCGCCGCTTGCTGGCACTTCCCTGTCTTGTTTTCAT
>CAMLLE010000008.1 GCA_946480555.1 uncultured Verrucomicrobia subdivision 3 bacterium | reverse complement strand
CTTTGTTCATATTAATCGTTCTCGTCCTCGTCCTTCGTCATCGTCCTCGATTTTTGTTCGAGGAGGAGGACAAGAACGAGAACGAGGAGGAGAATTACTTGTCAGACAGCGCCGCGACGCCGGGGAGGACTGCGCCTTCCAGGAATTCCAGGCTCGCACCGCCGCCGGTGCTCATGAAGGTCACTTTGCTGCCAAGGCCGGCTTTGTTGATCGCCTTCACGCTGTCGCCGCCGCCGATGATCGACTTGGCGCCGTTTTGTGTAGCTTCGGCTACTGCGGCGGCAACGCCGTTGGTGCCGACAGCGAAACGCTTGTCTTCAAAAATGCCCATCGGTCCGTTCCAAAGGACGGTCTTCGCACCGAGGCAAACCTGGCGGAACTTCTCGATCGTCGCCGGTCCGATGTCCACGCCTTCTTCGCTGTCCGGAATGTTGTCATCGGCATTCACGCGCGGATTGTTCAAGTCGATGATCGGCTTGCCCTTCTTGTTCAACTTGTCGGTCACGACGGGTGTCGCGACGGTGTTGTCGATCGGCAGGAGGAATTGCACGCCGCGCTTCTTCGCCTTATCCAAAGCGGCGAGAGCGACATCGGTCTTGTCCGGTTCAACCAGCGATTTACCAACCTTGAAACCCTGAGCGAGCTTGAAGGTATAGGCCATCGCGCCGCCGATGATGATCGTGTCCGCTTTTTCGAGCAGGCGATCGATGACTTTGATTTTGTCGGAAACCTTGGCGCCGCCGAGGATGACCACGAAAGGCTTGGCAGGGTTTTCGAGTTCGTCACCGAGGAACTTAAGTTCGCGTTCCATGAGCAAGCCCGCCGCGCACGGACCGCCGCGCTTGGCGACGATGCGAGCCACGCCCTCGGTCGAGGCATGCGCGCGATGAGCGGCGCCGAACGCGTCGTTCACATATACATCCGCCACCTTCGCGAGCTTCTCGGCAAAAGCCGGATCGTTCTTCTCCTCTTCGTTGTAGTAACGCACGTTCTCAAGGAGAACGATGTCGCCGTCCTTCATGATGCTGACGGTCTTTTCGACCTTTTCGCCGATGCAATCGTCAACGAACGCGACCGGTCGTGCGAGCATGTCGGCGAGGCGGGCCGCGACGGGACGGAGCGACATCGTCGCTTCGCGCTGGCCTTTCGGACGGCCGAGATGCGCGGTGAGAATCAGCTTGCCGCCCTGTTCAATGAGCAGCTTGAGCGTGGGGAGCGTTTCCTTGATGCGGGTGTCGTCGGTGATCACCATCTGGCCGTCTTTTTCTTCGAGCGGCACGTTGTAATCGACGCGGAGGAAAACGCGTTTGCCACGAACATTCAGGTCACGAATTGTCAGCTTAGCCATAAATTAAACTCCAAATTGCCGCGGGTTTATCGGCGGTCCATCAGTATCCGGTGTTCTCCCGGGAACAAGAGCGGGGAGAATATCCGACTCGCGCGGTGAGTCAAAACGATTCAAGGCCGCGGCGATTGCGGGAAATTGCGAAAGAGTTCCCGTTTTTTGGCGGAATTCCACACTTGCAATCCCGGAATCCTTGGCTACTTTGCTCGGCTCCCGGCCCGGAAACACCGGTCGGAAACGCGTTTTACACAGATCTTTATGGCAACAGCAAACGACCTCCGGAAAGGAATGGCGATCAATTACAACGGCGACATCTGCGTCGTCCTCGATTTCCAGCACCGCACCCCCGGAAACCTCCGCGCCTTCGTGCAGGCCACGCTCCGCAGCATCCGCACCGGCAAATCTTCCGACATCCGCCTCAGTTCCACCGAGCGCATCGAACCCATCCCGATGATCACCACCAAGATGGAGTTCAGCTACAAGGACGGGCAGGATTACGTTTTCACCAATCCGGAAAGCTATGAAACCGTGACGCTCACCCCGGAACTCGTCGGCGACGCGAAGGATTATCTCGTCGAGAACGGCGTGGTCACGGTCACGTTCGTTGAGGAAAAGGCGGTTTCCGTCGAACTGCCGTCCAGCGTGGTGCTCACGGTCACTGACGCGCCGGAAGGCATCCGCGGCGATTCCGCGAACAACGTCCAGAAGGCCGTCACGCTTGAAACTGGCATCACCGTCCAGGCGCCGCTGTTCATCAAGACCGGCGAGAAGATCAAGGTGGATACGCGTACGGGCAAGTACATGGAACGCGCTTAAGCTTCCGGTTTTAGTTCAACTTCACGGCAAAACCCGCCCTTCGGGCGGGTTTTGCTTTTCGGCGATACCAATTCAGCAGAACTGCTTTTCCGCGAACTGGCATTCCAGCTTGGTGGTAAATCGATCGCATGCTTGAAGTCTGACGCGGTGATGGGGTTTTCCCGACAATTCAATTCTTTCCAAGAACTTCGAATTGCCGAACTTAGCGCGCGCGGGATCGCCTTCGAGGGCACAGCCATTGCTCTCTCCCAGCCGTGCGCGCGATGGATACGCCTGTGACTCAATTTTTGCCAGTTGATAGACACTCAGTGATCTGCGATAAGACGCTCGCCGTGGGCATGCGAAAAATCCTGGTCATCGATGACGAAGAGTGGTTGCGGGAAATGATCAACCTTGCGTTGCGTCAAAACGGGTTCGAAGTCGTTGAAGCTGAGAATGGCGAAAAGGGCATCGAGCTCGCCAAGAAGGAACTTCCCGATCTGATCCTGTGCGACGTCAACATGGACAAGGTTGACGGCTATCGCACGTTGTCCGCGCTTCGCAGCGAACCATCGACTGCCACGATTCCCTTCATCCTTATGACCGGCCTTGCTGATCAGGCGGGCATGCGCCACGGAATGGAACTCGGCGCGGACGACTACCTGCCCAAGCCGTTTACGATTGAGGCGCTTTACGCCGCTGTGGACGTGCGGTTGAAGAAGGTCAACGTTGTCCGCCAGGAAGCGGAAAAGAAACTCGCTGACCTGCGGGAAAACATCAGCATGATGCTGCCGCACGAATTGCGGACGCCGCTGAATGGCATTCTGGCTTACGGGGAAATTCTGACCTCAGACGCCGCCTCGCTTCAGCCGGAGGAAATCTCGGAAATGGGGCAGGTGATTTACCAATCCGGCAAACGGCTCGAACATCTGGTCGAAAACTTCCTGATCTTCGCCCAGCTCGAATTGCTGGGCACCGATCCGCAAAAGCTTCAATCGCTTCTCCGGAAGCAAACCGTTGCGCCCGCAGCCTTGATCGAACAACAGACACGTGATCAGGCACACACTGCGAATCGCCCGGATGATGTGCTGATGGATGTCTCGGATGTGCCGGTTCCAATGTCGGAGGAATATCTCGGCAAGATCGTCGGCGAACTGGTCCAAAATTCGTTGAAGTTCTCTCCGCAGGGCTCACCCG
This sequence comes from uncultured Verrucomicrobia subdivision 3 bacterium, assembly GCA_946480555.1. The sequence goes on along the minus strand of CAMLLE010000008.1, from coordinate 15,246 downwards.
TAAAAGTGACGTTGACCGAAGTTGGCAGTCACGTGGTCCTCACTGTAGCGGATCGCGGCCGCGGCCTTTCCACCGAGCACATCAACAAGATCGGCGCCTACATGCAGTTCGATCGCAAGATGCACGAACAGCAGGGGCTCGGACTGGGATTAACGATCTGTAAACGGCTCACGGAACTTCACGGCGGCACGCTCACCATCCAAAGTGAAATGGGATCGGGCACGACAGTGATGGTGAAGCTGCCCTCGGCGGGCGCTCAGTAAGCTGTTTCCCCAGGGTTGCAGGGGCACGGTCACACAAGTCCGCTTCCTCATATCTCATCGCGGCCAGAGAATCAGCTGATCCATGCAGCGCGCGAACGCACTTCCCGAAAAGTAGCGCCACTGTGCAATCCACTTCGCAATTGTCAGCACGTTTGCGACAGCCAGCACGATTGCGATTCCAACCAATGGAGTCAGGTACAGCTTCCCGATGCGAAGTTTCGGCAAGGGACGCAGGAAGTTCGTGGCGCTCGTCGCGATGAAGTCCCAAACCCGGCTGGAACCGAGGTAAACGTAGCTCGCGATCCAATGCAGCAGCAGGATTGCCGGGATGAGCAAGCCCAGGCTGAGGTAAACGCTGGTGCCGACGAGAAGCGACTGCAGCACGAGGATCAACCCCGAACTCGCCCAATGAACGACTCCGAGCTTCGACAGTGCGGGTGCGGCCGCCAGCCACAGCAACGCACCGGCTGCAGCTGGTGTCGCGAGCAGCGTCCACGCTGGCCACGACGCCAATCTTCCCAACTGAAGCAGGATCAAACGATGGATTGCGTCTGGATTCCCAATGCGCCGGTTCACCAGCGTCAGGATCACGAGCCAGAAATGAAACACCAGAAACAGGCGCAGGAAGCTAAGAATGGAATAGAGCAGTTGTTGAAGAAAGTCGGACGCGCGAAACGGAAGATTGATCACTCCGAGATTCAACTTTGGAACCCAATCCAGCGCTGGGCCAATGCCGACGTAAAGCGCTGCGCGGACGAACAGCAGTACGACGAGGAAGAACAGGAATTGGCCACGTTGAAGCCGATGCGACCGCGTCGGCCGGATGGTTCCCGCCAGTGTGGCCGCCCGCGCGGTGGCGAGCGGATCGTGTCCGGCTGAACGCCAGCTGAACCAGAGCAGCAGCGCAGCGGCGTTCAGGATGAAATCGAGCAACGACATCGCGAGTCGTGATACGTGAAACGTGAATTCGAGTCACGCGCCACGTTTCACTCGTCACGCGCGTTCACATCATTTTCAACAGCGTCTCCGCCATTTCCGACGGCGTGGCGGCAATACCGATTCCAGCGTCTTTGAACGCCGCAATCTTGGCTGCGGCAGTGCCTTTGCCGCCGCTGACGATCGCACCGGCGTGGCCCATGCGGCGTCCGGGAGGGGCGGTTGCTCCGGCAATGAATCCCGCGACGGGCTTCTTGCAGTGCTTCTTGATCCATTCCGCGGCTTCTTCTTCCGCGCTGCCGCCGATCTCACCGATCATGATGATGCCGTGTGTTTCCGGATCGTCATTGAACATCTTGATCACATCCAGGTGCGATGTGCCGTTCACCGGATCGCCGCCAATGCCGACGCATGTGGATTGGCCCACGCCGCGGCAGGTGAGTTGCCAGACCGCTTCGTAGGTCAAAGTGCCCGAGCGCGAAACCACGCCGATGTTGCCCTTCTTGTGAATGTAGCCGGGCGAAATTCCAATGCGGCAGCCGCCGTGCGAATCCTTGCCTTCACCCGGCGTGACGATGCCAGGGCAGTTCGGCCCGATCAATCGCGTCGCCTTGCCTTCCATGGCGCGCTTTACCTTGATCATGTCACGCACCGGAATGCCTTCCGTGATGCAGACGACCAGTTCGAGCCCGGCGTCCACGCCTTCCAAAATTGCATCAGCAGCGAAGGGTGGGGGAACGAAGATGGCTGATGCGGTGGCGCCGGTTTCCTTCACGGCCTGCGCAACGGTGTCGAAAATGGGAACCTTGTTTTCGAACTTCTGTCCGCCTTTGCCCGGCGTGACGCCCGCGACGATCTGGGTGCCGTAACTGAGCGAAAGCTGCGCGTGCTTGGCGCCGAAGCTGCCCGTGATGCCCTGAACCAGGACCTTGGTGGTGGGTTTAACGAGAATAGACATGAGAAATTTGCGATTTGCGATTTACGATTGGCTTCAATGACCTGCCTTGCGCTTGTGAATGCAGAGGGTGTTGCCGTCCGGATCGTGGATCATCGCCATCTGGCAAACGGGCGTCGGAAACGGCTCCATCCGAAACTTCACATTCTGCGCTTTCAGGTGAGCGATGGCTTCATCGAAGTTCTCCACTTCCAACGCTGCGCTGCAGCCGTCGGGATTCGGTTTGAAGAAGGGTGATGAACCGATCGCCAGCGCGTAAGGACCGAATTCGTATTCCACGAACTTATTTTCGCCACCATCAAAGACGCTGGTTGGTTTGAGGCCAAGCACGCCTTCGTAGAATGCGCGCGCCCGCGCCATGTCCGTGACGGCGTAGCAGCAGAATGCAAGTTCAGTGACTTTGATCATGCGTTAGCGCGCGGCTTTCACAGCGGCTACAACCTTCTGCGCGGCGTCTGCCATTGTGTCGCCAGTGATCAGCGTCAATCCGGATTCCGACAATGTCTTCTTGCCGGCTTCAACATTGTTGCCTTCCAGTCGAACGACGAGCGGCAGCTTCAATCCGGTTTCCTTCACGGCAGCAACGATGCCGGTGGCAATCACGTTGCAATCCATGATGCCGCCGAAAATGTTCACCAAAATCCCCTTCACGTTCGGATCTTGAAGAATGATTTTGAACGCCGCCGTGACTTGTTCCTTGCTGGCGCCGCCGCCGACGTCCAGGAAGTTTGCCGGCATTCCACCGAAATGCTGGATGATGTCCATGGTGGCCATCGCCAGACCGGCGCCGTTCACGAGACAGGCGATGCTGCCATCGAGCTTGATGTAGTTCAGGCTGTATTTGCTGGCTTCTATTTCGAGCGGCGCTTCCTCAGCGAGGTCGCGCATGGCTTGAACGTTCGGATGCCGATACAACGCGTTGTCGTCGAAACCGATCTTCGCATCGACCGCGAACAGAACCTGCTTGCCGTCGTTTCCTTTGCAGATGCAAAGCGGATTGATTTCCACGAGCGACGCGTCGCATTCCCACCATGTCTTGTAAACGCCAGAGATCAGCTTTGCCGCCTGGCCGATCAAATCTCCGCTCAGGCCGAGCGCCGTCGCGAGCTTGCGCGCCTGATAGGGATAAAGGCCAACGGCTGGATCGATGTATTCCTTGACGATCTTTTCCGGCGTTTTCTCAGCGACTTCCTCAATGTCCATGCCGCCTTCGGTGCTGACCATGATCAAGGGGCGCGAATTGGCGCGATCGAGCAGCACCGCGAGATAAAGTTCCTTCTGAATTTCCGGTGCGCTGGCGACGAGCACCTTGCTGACGAGCCGGCCTTCAGCGCCGGTTTGCTTTGTGACGAGCACATTGCCGAGCATCGCTTTCGCCATCTCAAAAACCTCGTCGGCGGTTTTGACCAGTTTGACGCCGCCCTTGAATCCGCTCTTGAAAGTGCCCTTGCCGCGGCCGCCGGAATGAACCTGCGACTTTACGACGACCAGCTTGGCGCCTTCGGCAAACAGCTTTTCCCCGATGGCTTTTGCGGTCTCCGGCTTGTCGCAAACATCTCCTGGCGGAAAGGAAACGCCGAACTGCCCCAGCAGCTGCCGGGCTTGGTACTCGTGAATATTCATATCTTCAAAAACTTAGGGACGGCATTTCGCCGTCCCGAAAATGCTTGGAACGGTGACAACCGTTCGAACGGTTACTTCCGATCCTTGATCGATGTGTAGTGATTCACCGTGGGTCCGACGTAAACCTGGCGCGGCCGGTAAATGCGGGCGGTTTTGTCTTCCATCACTTCCTTGTAGTTCGCGATCCAGCCCGGCATGCGGCCGATGGCGAAGATGACGGTGAACATTTCCAGCGGAATGCCCAGCGCACGCATGATGATGCCGCTGTAGAAATCGACATTGGGATACAGCTTGCGCTCGACGAAGTAAGATTCCTTCAGCGCCGCTTCCTCCAGCTTCTTCGCGATGTCCAGCAACGGATCGTTCACCTTCAATTTATCCAGAACCTCGTCGCAGGCTTTCTTGATGATCTTCGCGCGCGGATCGTAGTTCTTGTAAACGCGATGGCCGAAACCCATGAGGCGTTTGCCGCTGTTCTTGTCCTTGGCAGCCGTGATGAACTTCGAGCCGTCGTCGCCGGATTGATGGATCTCTTCCAGCATTTCCAGCACGGCCTGGTTGGCACCGCCGTGCAGCGGCCCCCAGAGCGCGCACACGCCGGCGGCGCAGCTCGCGAAGAGATTCGCGCGGCTGGAGGCCACCATGCGGACGGTGGAGGTGGAGCAGTTCTGCTCGTGATCGGCGTGCAGCAGGAAAATCAGATCGAGCGCCTTCACCACTTCCGGCTTCAATTCGTAATCCTGATACGGCAGCGAGAACATCATGTGCAGGAAGTTCGCTGTGTACTTCAGCTCTGGCTTGGGATAAATCACCGGCAGCCCGCGCGATTGACGGTAGGCGAATGCAGCGATGGTGCGGACCTGGGACAGCAGCCGCGCCGTTTCCACTTCGAAATGCGCGCGCATCGTGTCCGAATGCAACAGCTCGGGATAAAAGCAGCTGGCGGCGTTGATCATCGACGACAGGATCGCCATCGGATGCGCGGTCGCGGGGAAACCTTGGAAATGGTGCTTCATGTTTTCATGAAGCAGCTCGTTGCTCGTGAGCAAATCCGAGAAACGCCGAAGCTCCGAACTCGAAGGCAGATTGCCAAAAATCAGCAGGTGCGCCACCTCCACAAAGGTGGATTTCTCGGCGAGTTCCTCGATCGGAATGCCGCGATAACGGAGAATTCCTTTTTCACCGTCGATGAAAGTGATGGCGCTTTTGCACGAGCCAGTGTTGCCGTAGCCGTCGTCCAGCGTGATGTAGCCGGTCTCGCTGCGCAACGCGGAGACATCAATCGCACGTTCGTCTTCAGTGCCGCGAAGCGTCGGCAGTGAATAGGTTTTTCCGTCGATTTTCAGTTCGGCCGTGTTGTCCATAAAGTCAATGAAGCTTCCTTCTGCTGATGCGTATGGCTGAAAAAAATATGGGAGCAAATACAGCCTCGCAATCAGAATTCCCAATTCTCTTGAAATACTTTTCATGCAAATGCAGATTCGCCCGCATGAAATTCGCCCGGCTGCTGCTGTGCTTGCTGGCGCTGGGATGGTTCCAATTCTCTGCCGTCTCAGCTCCCGCCGCGCGATCCGTCCGACCCAAGTACGTGCGTCTTGACGATTGGGCACGCACGAAAAACTTCTCCGTTCAGAATCGCTTCAACACGTCGCTCATCCTGAGCAACCGCACTGCGCGGCTCGTCTTCAGCACCGATCCGCGCAAAGACCGGACGCGAATGACTTTCAACGGCGTTCAACTGGTGCTCACCACCGCGATCCACGTGGAACGCGGCAAAGCTTACGTCGCGCAACTGGACATTGATCAAACGCTCGATCCCTTGCTCGTGCCGCGCAAGATTCCAGCCGGGCAAAAGGTGCGGACCATTTGCCTCGATGCCGGCCATGGCGGCAAAGATCCCGGCAACGGCCGCGGCTACCAGATCGAAAAGAAATACACGCTGCCGCTCGCGCAAGAAATTCGAAATTACCTTCGCCAGGCGGGCTTTGAAGTGATCATGACGCGCAGCAGCGATGTGTTCATTGACCTGCCGCCGCGCGTCGAGCTGGCCAATCGCCGTGGCGCTGACCTGTTCGTGAGTCTGCACTTCAACGCATTTGCGGCATCGAAAGCGGTGAAAGGCGTGGAGACTTATTGCCTCACGCCGGCGGGCGCCTTCTCGTCGAATTCCGGCGGACAGGGCGACACGCGCTGGGTGACGGGCAACAAGGAAAACGATCGCAGCATGCTTCTGGCATATCAGGTCCAACGTGCGCTGGTGAAAAAATTATCGGCGGAAGATCGCGGTGTGAAGCGCGCGCGATTCAAGGTCCTGCAACTGGCGCGCATGCCGGCGATCCTGGTGGAAGGCGGTTTCATGTCGAATCCGACCGAGGCCAAACGGATCGCGGATTCTGCATATCGCCGGCAAATGGCGCGGGCAATTGCCGATGGAATCATTGCCTATCGCAACGCGGTCCAACGATAGCAAGGCGCGCGGAGCGGAGGGGATTTCTCACGCGATGTGAAGAACCCGACGGTAGGTATGCCCGGCCCTGGGCATTCGCATTTAAAAGTTCCAAATCGCGCCTTCCGCACTTTAAGCGCGGGGTTGCCTGACCAGGCAATTCTACCCTGAATGTTCAGCGTTGAATGTTTGTTGTTGAATCTTTCGCCTGAGGCACTGCGTTCGAGCGTTTACTCAGACTTGCTTTTGCCGCCACCGCGCTTGCCGCCGCCAGCCGTGAGAACTGTCCCGGTCAGGACGCCGACGGCGAAAAACCCGAAATACATCAGCGCCGCCGGCAGTTCCTGAGTCTTGGGAAGGAGCGGAGGAAGCGAGAGCCGCACGGTCTGCCGATTGTTCATTCCCATCAGCACCAGCAGCGAAAGAATCGCGATCAGGAACAAGGTTTTCAGCAGCAGCTTGGGATTCATAAACGTGGCGCGAGGCTAGGCCAGCAATCTGCGAAACGCAATACAGCCGAATCTCCATTTCGCATTGCGATCCGGATGCGAGATCATTTCGGCTTTCCGCTTTCCCATTTTCCGCTTTAGCCTCGGCGCCGTGAGCATCGTTACGAAAACCGGCGACAAAGGGACGACGGCTTTGATGTATGGACGCCGGGTGCCAAAGACGCATCCGCGCGTGGAAGCATACGGGGCAGTGGATGAGTTGAACGCCGCGCTCGGCCTGGCGCGCGCTTCAGCTGCGCACGATTTTGTTCGCGATAATCTGCTCTCGATTCAGAAGCAGCTCGTGACCGTGATGGGCGAACTGGCGACCGCGACTGAGGATTTGGAGCGCTACGCTAAAGACGGTTACCCGCTGGTGAAACCGGAGATGACCGCGCATTTGGAAACGCTGGTGAAGGAAATCGAAGCGCAGAATGTCTCCTTCAAAGGCTGGGCCACGCCGGGCTCGAACCTGTCTGCCGCGACGCTGGATGTCGCGCGAACCGTCTGCCGCCGTGCTGAACGACAGGTTTGCGCGCTGCCGGCCGATGACTTGAGAAATCCCGAAATCGTCGTCTATCTCAATCGTCTGGCCGACCTGTTGTGGCTGTTTGCGCGCTGGGCAGAAATGCCGCGATGATCGAAAGGTCGCGGCGAAGGCGAGAGGTTTAAGCCCTGCTCCGCCTCGCATTCGACGAACGTTCGTCGTTGAATGTTTCCGACTCCGTCACTCGTAAGTCTTCTGGAGATCCTGAATACGGGGCCAGACAGGCGAGGTGACGGGCGTGCGCGCTTTGACTTCCGCAAAAATCCGACGCGCCTCGCGTGGGTCGTCCCGGTAAATCATCCCGCAATAATCGAGCTCAATCCACGCCTTCCGCGGATCGGCGATGACGCGCGAATAGGTTTTCAGCCAGTTCTGCATTGCATGCGATCCTTGTTTCCGCGCGGCGTCCAGTGATGGAATCAGCTCGTGTGGCACGCCAGGAAGTTGATCGGGCGAAACGTTCCGCGCCGCGTTCTCGCGCTGCTCGACTTCCTTCCTTTCCTGAAATGTTTCCCAATACTGATACAGGCTCCAGCCGCCGAACAGGATCAGCGCGATGATGATTGCACCGATCAGCTTCGTGTTCATGTCTCCTCAACGCGCTGGATTCGGGCACCAAGCTTGCGGAGCTTTTCATCCATCGCTTCGTAACCGCGGTCCAAATGGTATACCCGGTTCACTTGGGTCGAACCTTTCGCCGCAAGCCCGGCGATTACCAGCGCCGCCGACGCGCGCAGATCACTCGCCATCACGGGCGCGCCGCTGAGTGGTTTTCCGCCCTTCACGATTGCGCTTGGCCCTTCAATTTCAATTTCAGCTCCGAGCCGGCACAGTTCGCTCACATGCATGAAGCGCGATTCGAAGATGCGCTCGGTGATGATGCTGATGCCTGGGGCGAGCGTCATCAACGCCATGATTTGCGCCTGCGCATCGGTTGGAAATCCCGAGTAAGGCAGCGTGGTGACATCCACCGGTTTCAACGTGCGTCCGCGGCTCACGGTGATCGCCGTGGCTTTGCGTTCGATGCGGACCCCAGCGTCCTTCAGCTTGTCGAAAATGGCGTGCAAATGGTCGGCGCGCGCGCCGTGAAGCGTTATTTCGCCCCCCGTGGCAGCCGCGGCAATGGCGTAAGTGGCCGTTTCTATGCGATCCGGAATGACTTCATGCTCCGCACCGTGCAACGCTTTGACGCCGGTGATGGTGATGGTGGGACTGCCGGCACCCGAGATCTTTGCGCCCATGGCGATCAGGAAATTCGCGAGATCAACCACTTCCGGTTCGCATGCGGCGCTTTCAATTACCGTCACGCCTTCCGCCAAGGTTGCGGCCATCATGACATTTGCGGTTCCCAGAACAGTGGACCCGGAACGTCCACCAAGGAACATGGCAGAGCCGGCGAGCTTGCGTGCGCGGGCTTCAACATAGCCGCTCGCGATCCGAATCTTCGCGCCGAGCGCTTCGAATCCTTTCAAGTGAAGATTGATGGGACGCGCGCCGATGACGCAGCCGCCGGGCAGCGAGACGGTCGCCTGCTTCAGGCGTCCGAGCAGCGGGCCCATTATGCAGATGGAGCCGCGCATTTTTCGAACGAGATCGTAATCGGCCGACGCTTTGACTTTGCGGGCCTGAATACGGACGGAGTCGCCCTTGAATTGCACGGTTGCGCCGAGGTATTCCAGGATCTGCCCCATGAAGCGGACATCGCTCAAATTCGGCACGCGCCGGATCACGCAGGGTTCTTCGGTGAGCAGGGTGGCCGCCATGATGGGCAGCACGGCGTTTTTTGCGCCGCTGATGGTGACATCGCCGTGCAACGGCACGCCGCCTTTGATCAAGAGACTTTCCATTTTAATTCGCCAAAGTTTCGGACCGCTCTGGCCCGGTTGAAATTTAATTCTGCAACCACGGATGAACACAGATTCACACAGATGCAAAAACGGCTTACGCGAATTGCATCAATTCTCACGAATTCAGATTCAGTCAATCGCGAAAAGTCTCCTGCCAATCTGTGTCCATCCGTGTTTATCTGTGGTTAAGACTCTGCTCTGCTCAATGAAGCCGTGCAATCAGGGTTCGTTCGCGCTGACTGTAGTCTGGGAGAACGGCGTCCACAATCCAGTTCTGGCTCACGAATAGATCGCGGATTGCTGGCGCCTGGCCGTCGCCGAATTCCAGCATGAGGCGTCCATCCGGCTGAAGAAAGGGGCGCGCTTCCGCCGCGAGCTTTCGATAGAAATCCAATCCATCTGTGCCGCCGTCCAACGCACCACGCGGATCGAAATCCCGAACTTCCGGTTCAAGTGTTTCAATCTCCGCCGTCGGGATGTAGGGAGGATTGCTGACGATCAAATCAAACTGCGCCGGGGGAACTTCGCTGGCGGTCGCTTCAATCGCTCGAAAGCCGGTTCCCTGCAGAAAATGAATGCGGTTGGAAACCTGGTTGCGCTCTGCGTTCCGTCGAGCGATCACGAGCGCATCCGACGAAACGTCAATCGCCCACACCTCAGCTTGCGCACATTTTGCCGCGAGTGCGATGGCGATGCAGCCGCTGCCTGTGCCGAAGTCCAGTGCCGTGCAGCGTCCGTTTTTGGCGAACAGGAATTTCCAGCCGGCTTCAGCGAGCAATTCAGTTTCCGGCCGGGGAACGAGGACGTTGCGGTTCACTTCCATTTCGAAACCGCAGAAGCTCGTTGACCCAATGATGTGTTGCAGCGGTTCGCGCTGGCTGCGGCGGATCACGCGCTGCCGCAATGCGTCCGTTTCTGCGTCGGACAGCGCGCGTTCGAACTGCAGATACAGCTTCATGCGCGCGAGTTTCAGGACATCGGCCAGCAGCAGTTCTGCCTGGAGACGCGGGGAGTCCACGCCTTTCTTCTGAAGAAAGTCGGCGCTCTTCTGAATCGCTTCAAGCACGGTCACGGCGCGGAGATTAAGAACTGGATTCGCGCACTCAAATGAAAATCGCCGGTCCCGGGGATTCCCGAAATCACGTCCGCAATCTCCGGTCTCAAGTTGCCGCCTCTACGGATTTCTTCGGAAAACAGACTGTGCCTACTCTTGAACGCTCCGTCTGGAATGAATCAGCCGCGCGAGCAACTTCAGAATGCCGGAAAAACTGAATACGCTGACGACCTCACTGGAAGGTGGAATTGTGCGAAAGGGCACGCGGGTGTTCGCAGTGCTTGGGAAAGCGACGCCGACAGGCATCACAGCTTTTCGCCGGGAGGATATTGGGCGCAGCTGGGCGGTCACAGCCGAGTACGGCTGCCTGCGGCTCGAGCGCCTGTCCGGCGATGAGGAGGTCACCGGTCTCGAGGTGTTCATCACCACGCCGTTTTCCTACGAATATGGAATATCCGGTTTGCCCAGTGCGGCGGACTTGACGCGGTCCGTGTTCGGCTTGCTCCCGTCCGAGCTGGAATCGATCGTGACCACATTGCGCCGCGGCAGCTTTCCGGTGCTGGGATATTCGCCGGGCGACACCAAGTGCAGCGTTAATGGAAGCATCATTCCTGGATGCTGGCCGCACGTGGTGATTTCAAATCTCTCGCTTTACGGAAACGTGGTCTCGGTGGAAGGATTCATGCGCGTATTGGTTGCCTCCATGCCGCAGGGCCAGATCACCGCCCGTTTCCCCACGCTTCAACCCTTGGTGAAACATCTGTTGCGCCTGATGGTGGTGCAGCGCCGCGGACTCCCGTATTGCCGGGAAGTGCTGGAACTTTCGCCAGCTGCAGTTTTCGCGGGGAAATGAATCGTCAAACGAGGGCTTCGGAATAGCGCTGCAAATTGGGGCGCCATGAGGGTTGCCAGCGATCAAGATGCCGGGCTGATTCGCCAGCGAAACAGCTCACGCTCGCTTCGGACATCGTTGTCTCCAACCGCAGGTGGCTTTCTTCAGCGACCTAAACCGGTTGGGATATAGCGGGCACGTAGAACTCAAAGACCCGCCGTTTTCAAAAAAGCCAACGGCGATCCTGTGAAGGATCGCCGTTGTTAAATCGTTCTGGGAACCAGGGAAACGGATCAGGCGAGACGCGCTTGGGCAACCGCCGTCGCAAGTTCCTCGTGGCCGTGTTCCTGGCCTGGGCCGTAATGGAACCCCGTCTCATCCTGATAACCCGTTGGCGCGTTATTGACGGCGGCGAACCCGATAACAAGTCCAGCCACAACCAAACCGATGAGAATCAAAACCGCGATCATACCGAATTCAAAGCAGTCGCGGTACCAAGGGATTTTCCGGGGAAGCCATCCGTTGAAACGCCCGAAAGTGTCTTGTCTGTGGCGGGACAGTGTCTCGAGCTGAGACAGTTGGCCGGGCGTGTCGCTGGAGGGATCGCGCAGCGGCGCGTTCGTCGGGACGCGCCCTAAACCCGGGTAGCTATGCTAACGAGTCGTGCCGCCCGTTCCGTCTGACGAGCTCTCGTCGAGGAAAACAATTTTCCGCTCGGGTTTTGGAGCTGAGAAGCTGTCCAGCAACGTAGGTGAGTTTGGGGTTGGAGCAGCTGGCTGAGGGGCGGGTTCCGGCGCCAAAGCGGATCGCAATGCGCCTTCGACCAGTTGCGCACAATGGATCTTCATGGGCGGCAGCGGTCCGAGCTCGCCGGAAAGTTCCTCCGTCTTCAATGACAGCGCTTCTTCCGCGGTCTTCCCACGGATCAATTCCGTCGCCAGGCTGGCCACCGCGATGGCTGTTTCACAGCCGAACGATTGGAACGTGGCTTTATCGATTATCTTCCGGCCGTTTTTTTCCTTAAACTTCACCCACAGCCGCAGCATCTCGCCGCAATCCGAACTGCCGACGGTGCCGATGGCGTCCGCATTGGCCAGTTCACCCATGTTCTGAGGGTTGGCCAGCACTTCCTGAATGCGCTTCTGCAAATCTTCGTTCATAGGTTCAACCAAAGGTGTAACGCCGCATTTGGGGATCAACTTCCTGCGCCCAGGCGTCGATTCCGCCGCGGAGGCAGCGGACGTTTTCCAGACCATGCCCCATGAAATAAGCCGCGGCATCCAGCGCGTTCTTGCCCTGATGATCCACGACCACCAGCGGGCGCGTGTTCGTGCCTTCACCCATCACCTGGCGCATCACGTCCTGCGACAACAAAACCGAACCTTCAATGTGAACAGCTTCGAATTCTTCGCGCGAACGGACATCGACCAATCGCAGCGCGGGATCTTCGCCACGCCAGCGTGCGAGGTCCTTCGGCTCAATCAAGACCTTCGCGTCCAGCTCGTGGCTCGATTGGATATGCGCCAGCACTTCAGTCACGTTCAGATTTCCGTTGCGTTCGCAGACTTGAGCCAAAGTTTCATCCGGCCGAAAGCCACAACTGCTGCACCCGCCAATGTGATAACGGCGGAACAACGCGCGTTGCGCGCCGGGAAATGCCGCAAGCACATCGCCCATGGGCGAATCGCCGGTGATGTTTGCCGCTGCGTTCATGCTCCAAAAAACTTCTGTATGTCGCGCAGCACGTCAACCAGCCGGTCCACTTCGTCGCGCGTGTTGTAGAAATAGAAGCTCGCGCGGGCGGTCGATTCCACGCCCAGCTTGTGCATGAGCGGCTGTGTGCAATGGTGCCCGCCGCGCAGCGCCACGCCAGCCTGATCCGCCAGCATCACCACGTCATGCGCATGAACGTCCTTGAGCAGGAAACTGACGAGTCCGGCGCGATTCTGTTTCGGGCCGAAGAGCCGGACGTTGTTCAGGTCGGAAAGTTTCTCGTAAGCGTGGTTCGCGAGGTCCTGGTCGTGTTTCCAGATGTTCTCGCGGCCAATGGCATCGAGATAATCCATGGCGGCGTGCAATCCGACCGGACCGGAAATGTCAGGAGTGCCGGCTTCGAAGCGATGCGGCGCTTTCTTGAATTCCGTTCCGTCATAACGCACGGTCAGGATCATTTCGCCACCGCCTTGATACGGCGGCATGCAGTCCAGCAATTCCTGCCGTCCCCACAGCACGCCGATGCCAGTCGGCCCGCAAATCTTGTGGCCGGAGAACGCGAAGAAGTCGCAGCCGATTTCCTGCACATCCACCTTCATGTGTCCTGCGCTTTGTGCGCCATCGACGAGCGTCGTGATGCCGAGCTTCCGTGCGCGGGCGCAGAGTTCGGCAACGGGATTCACGGTTCCCATGGAATTGGAAATGTGAACCATCGAAAGGAACTTCACCTGCGGCGTGAGCAACGAATCCAGCTTTGAAAGATCAAGCAAACCTTCATCGCCAGTGACAGGAATGAACTGGACCCTTGCGCCTGTGCGTTGCGCGAGCAACTGCCATGGAACGATGTTGCTGTGATGTTCGATTTCCGTGAGAAGAATGACGTCGCCAGCCTTCAGGTTTTTGCTGCCCCAGGAATTCGCAACGAGGTTGATGCCCTCGGTTGTGCCACGCGTGAAGACGATTTCATCGGCGCTCTTCGCGTTGATGAACTTCGCCGCGCGGGCGCGGGCGGATTCGAAGCCGGCGGTGGCGCGATTGCTCAGTTCATGAATTCCGCGATGCACGTTGGCGTTGTCACGCTCGTAATAGCGCTGCAGCGCTTCGATGACGGCGCGCGGTTTTTGCGATGTGGCCGCGTTGTCGAGATAGATCAGCGGCTTCCCGTGCACCTGCTGGTTCAGGATGGGAAAGTCAGAGCGAAGCTTAGCCCAGTCTGGAATGGGTTGCGTCATGATATTTGCCAGCTCCAAAGGAGCTCCGGCTGGCAGCCACGGATGAAGCAAAGTGCATCCCGTCGAACCGCACCGAATTTTGCGCACATCTCAGCGAGGCGTCGAAGTCCGTTGCCCTCGTTGGGGCAGAATATCCGACCGCGGTTTCCCACGGGTTCCACTTCATACCACCCGTGGCTATCTGCCGCCGTCCCTTCGGGACTCTCGCTGTAAGGATTCATTCTGCCGTTCCTACAACAAACCCAGCTGGAGTTTCGCCGCCTCGGTCATCATTCCTTGATTCCATTGCGGCTCCCAAACGAGTTCGACCTGCACTTCGTCCACGTTCTCGATCGACAGCAGCTTGTTTTGCACGTCCTGTTGCAGCACCGGTCCCATGCCGCAACCGGGCGCGGTCAAAGTCATTTTCACGTCCGCCTTGTAGCTGTTGCTCGCGCCAACGATCGGTTCCACGTGGCAATCGTAGATCAAGCCCAGATCCACCACGTTGACCGGAATTTCAGGATCGTAACACGTGCGGAGCTGGTTCCAGATCTCCTTCTCCACTTCCTCCGGTGTTTGCGGCGCGGCGGTGGCCGAAGTTTTCTTTTGTGCCACTGGCTCCATGCCGAGCGCGTCGGAATTCTGGCCGTCGATGCGGAACATGTTTCCGTTCACCACCACCGTGTAACTGCCGCCGAGCGATTGCGTGATGTAGGCGGTTTCGCCTTTCTGCAGAGTGACCTTGGTGCCGACCGGCACAATCGCCGCCTCGACATCGCGCGTGAGAATGACAGGTTCGCTGTTATACATAGCCAATTACGTTTGCTCGTTTTCCGTGCTGACCGGCTGGGCGGTGCCACCCTTCAAGGCGGACGTCAGCGCGTGCCAGGCCAAAATCGCACACTTCACTCGGGCGGGAAATTTATATACACCCACAAACACTGCGAGCTTTCCCACGTCGCCAGCAACCTTGCCGGTCATCACCATGTCGTGAACGAGCTGGAACATTTGCTGCGCTTCGGCTCTGGTTTTGCCTTTCACGTTCTCCGTAAGCAACGACGCTGATGCCTTGGAAATGCAGCAGCCGGAACCGACGAAGCTCGCGCCTGTGATGCGATCGCCGTCCAGGGTCAGGAACAACTTGAGGTTGTCGCCGCAAAGCGGATTGTGCCCTTGAGCTGAGCAGGTGGCCGCGGGCGTTTCGTGGAAGTTCCGCGGGTTCTTGCAATGGTCGAGGATGACCTGCTGGTAGAGATCGTTCAAGTCGTCGAACATTGGGAGAAGCTCCAAGTTCCAGGTTCCAGGTTCCAGGAAATTCCAAGCCCCGG
>CAMLLE010000007.1 GCA_946480555.1 uncultured Verrucomicrobia subdivision 3 bacterium | reverse complement strand
CCCCTGGCCGTCCGTAAGCCGGCCATCGTCCAAAACCTGGAGCAACACGTTGAAGACATCGTGATGCGCCTTCTCAATTTCGTCAAAAAGCACGACCGAATATGGCTTGCGGCGAACTGACTCACTCAATTGACCGCCTTCTTCATAACCGACATATCCCGGAGGCGCGCCGATCAGCCGGGCCACGGAGTGCTTCTCCATGTATTCGCTCATGTCGATGCGGACCATCGCGTGCTCATCATCGAAGAGAAACTCCGCCAGCGCCCGCGCCGTTTCCGTTTTTCCAACGCCGGTGGGCCCCAGGAAAATGAACGATCCAATCGGCCGATTTGGCTCCTGCAAGCCGCTGCGCGAACGGCGCACGGCGTTGGCCACCGCGACAAGCGCTTCCTTCTGCCCGATCACACGTTGCTGCAAACGGTCCTCCATCTTCACCAGCTTCTGACGCTCGCTTTCCAGCATGCGCGTCACTGGAATCCCGGTCCACGACGCGACCACTTTGGCGATGTCTTCGTCCGTGACTTCCTCCGATAGCAATCGATTCTCGCTCGGCTTTTCCTTCAACGATTTCTCCGCCGCGGCAAGCTTCTGCTGCAACTCCGGAATGCGGCCGTATTGGATTTGCGCCGCGAGATTCAAGTCGCCTTTGCGCTGCGCTTGTTCCAGGTCGATCTTCGCCTGCTCGATCTGGCTGTTGATGATGCTCGCCGCGTTGATCGCCGCCTTTTCGTTCTGCCATTGTGCCTTCAGCCGCGTGGATTCCTCCTTCAAGTTCGCGAGGTCCCTCTCGATCTTGTTCAGCCGCTCGCGCGACGCGTCATCTTTCTCGCGCTTCAACGCGTTTTGCTCAATCTCCAGCTGCATGATCTGGCGTTCGAGCTGGTCGATCTCGATGGGCATCGAATCCAGTTCCATGCGCAGCCGCGATGCTGCCTCGTCCACCAAGTCGATCGCCTTGTCTGGCAGGAAACGATCCGTGATATAGCGATGCGACAAGGTCGCTGCCGAGACCAGCGCCGCGTCCTGGATGCGCACGCCGTGATGCACTTCGTAACGCTCCTTCAATCCGCGCAAAATCGCGATGGTGGCTTCAACGCTCGGCTCATTGACCGTCACGGGCTGGAAACGCCGCTCCAAGGCCGGATCTTTCTCAATGTATTTGCGATACTCGTCGAGCGTGGTTGCGCCAATTGCCCGCAATTCACCGCGCGCCAGTTGCGGTTTCATGATGTTTGCGGCGTCCGTCGCGCCTTCCGCTGAACCAGCGCCCACGAGCGTGTGAAGTTCGTCGATGAACAGGAGAATCCTGCCTTCGCTCGCCACGATTTCCTTGAGGAACGCTTTCAAACGATCTTCAAACTCGCCGCGATACTTCGCGCCGGCGATCATTGCGCCAAGGTCCATCGCCACCAGCCGCTTGTTCTTCAAGGATTCCGGAACGTCGCCGCTGACAATGCGGCGCGCCAGCCCTTCGGCGATCGCCGTTTTGCCCACGCCCGGTTCGCCGATCAGCACCGGATTGTTTTTCGTGCGCCGCGTCAATACCTGCATCACTCGGCGGATTTCGTCGTCGCGGCCGATGACCGGATCGATCTTGCCCTGACGCGCCAGCGCGGTGAGATCGCGCCCGTATTTCTCCAGTGCCTGAAACTTGTCTTCTGGATTCTGATCGGTGACGCGCTGGTTGCCGCGCAAATCCGCCAGCGCTTTCAACACGGCGTCACGCTTCAGGCCGTGCGTCTGCAAAATCTTCTTCAGCGATGCATCGGGATCGTTCAGCAAGCCCAGCAGCAGATGCTCCGTGCTGATGTAATCATCCTTGAGCTTCTCCGCTTCCGTGCCCGCGGCTTCCAGAGCCTTGCGCAAGCTCGGGCTCATGAATACGTCGGATGTGCCCTGAACTTTGTGGCGGCGCGCCAGTTCACGCTCAAGGTCGGGCTTCAACTTCGCGCCGGGCACGCCGACCTTTTCCAGCAGATCGGGAATAAGGCTGTCGGTCTGGCTGATCATCGCCAGCAGGAGATGTTCGCCGTCGATCTGCTGATGCGAAAATCCCTGCGCCACGCGTTGCGCTTCCTGCAACGCCTCCTGAGATTTGATCGTTAGCCGGTCCAATTGCATACGTATTTACTAGATAGGACGAGTTCGGAAACCGTCAAGCGGTGGAAACGATGCTGGACTTCCCTGAAGAAGCTGGTAGGCATTTTTCCCATGAACATGGGAGGGAGAAGTTTCTTCGGAAAGACCTTCAAGAAGGTTGAGGCAATCGCTCTTGCGATTTCGCTGATGCCCTTTGCGACGACAGGTCAGTTGACGGGATTTACAAACCATCCGCATCTTGTCGATGGAACCTCGCCGTTGGTAATCAATATGACGAATGGCCCGATTCTTTTCGATCCTGATTACGAGCTGGAACTCCCCGAGGTGGAACTCCCCTATCGATTTCTGACGGGATACCGAGCGGATTTCGGACCGAATCCACCGCCCTTCTACCGCGAAGCACATCGTCCCGTCTATTTTTCCGGGACGGGATTCTGGACTCTGAGCTTACCTCACATCGGCTCGTTCACAAACCGAGCAACGGCCGCACGGATGGTCAGGCAACAACCCGGAGCAATTCCCGAGGTTTACGAGCTGGTTGAGGAACTCGGCATGGCATCTGGAGTGGGAGCCGTTTATACGTACCGCGTGAGCCCTTTCACCGTGATGGCGAATCGCAGTTTGTTTGAACTTGCGGATTTCCAGGAAGGCAGGTGGACCGTGGAGCTGACATTTCAATCTGATACCTACTCGGGACGGTTTGTTCTCGCGCCTCCTTGGAACGACGCTTTTGCTGCTGCCGCCGCACTCAACGTATCGGGAACCTTGGAGGCAGCTACCACGGAGCCAGGCGAACCGCAGTTTCCCGGCATTTCCAGCGGCCAAACTGCATGGTGGAAATGGAGGGCACCGTCGAATGGAATTGTCCATCTTGGATTCAGCGCGACCAACTACTTCCCGTTCGTGAATGTTTATCGAGGAACCAGACTTGCGAATCTGGCTCTCGTTGCGAGCAACACCCACCTAGTCTGCTACCAGTCGGACAGATCGGTTGTTGGAGGTGCTTCCATTACGCCGTGTGGTTGCCATTGGCGATTCCGCGATCACGTCACATTTCATGTTCAACAGGGCGAGACTTATCAAATCCAAGCGGATTCCGGAGTCTTCACCGACGCGTACTACTATTCGCAACTGAACAGTTCCGGCTGGAACGACTGGATTGCTGCCATGTACACTAATGTCATTCCGGGAAGCGCGCTGGCACTCGATTTTGATTTCACACCAGCGCCAGAAAACGACGCGCTTGCCGCGGCTGCAAAGTTGCAGGGAGCGCGGACCCGGAAGCGCGTTTCTAACCGCGGCGCCACCAGGGAAGCGGGCGAACCGCTTCACATGGGCAACGGCGGTAGTTCGGTCTGGTTCAGCTGGACCGCACCAGCTTCAGGACGTTTAACTCTTTCGACGAACAACATTCCGCCTTACGAACCTCCATCATGGGGTTCGGGATCTTCCGGCGTCATTATCAACATTGGGATCAATCCGTTGGGCCCATCTTGCGGCGAAGAAGTGGGTCAAAATCCCCTTCCCGCGTTTTTCCCAGTTTTTGCTGCTTACACGGGAAATACGATCGCGTCACTCGTTCCGGCAAACGTGTTTCCGCTCGAGCTTGAAGAATTCCCGCACGCCGTTGGCTTCGATGTGGTGAAAGGACAGGTTTACAGGATCGCCTTCGACGGCAACCAGGGAACTACCGGCGACATACCCTTTCACCTGGCCCTCACCAAGCCCGCAGCGAACAACGACTTCAAGAACCGCATCGCGACGCGCGGCATCCATGTAGTTGCGAGCGGATTCAATGCAGGTGCAACTCGCGAAGCGGGTGAACCGCTTTCCAGCACGAACACCTTGGGCAAGTCGGTCTGGTGGTCCTGGACCGCGCCCGTCAGCGGTGAAGTTCACATTGATGTCGGCGACAGCGATTATCTTTACCCCATCGGCGTTTACACGGGATTGCTGGTTTCCAAGTTGAAACCCATCGCCGTTGGGATGGCTACAGTTACGTTTCAGGCAACCGCCGGCCAGACCTACCAAATCTGCATTTCAGACCGGCAAGGCGTCACGGGTGGAATCCTCATGCGGATTACTGCGCCGATTCAGGAAGCGCCGCTCATTCGGACACAGAAATCCAAGAACGTCGCGCTGCTGCAGTTCAGCGGAATCAAAGGACAGACGTTGCTCCTGCAGAAATCGTCCAATGGCTATCACTGGACAAACGTGCGCTCTGCCAGCGTTCACAAGACGTCCATCACTTTCCAGGTCAGACCCGCGCCCGCCGAAGACGGACCGTTTTATCGCGCCATCGTGGTGGACTACCGTCCCTGAGCATCTCGATACGAACTGTAGGAAACGACGTGAGGAGTCTCACGACCTTCCAAAAATGTCAGAGACTTCTGACGTTGTCTCCTACGATAAAAGGGCTGCCGCCACAAGCCGCGTGCTATACGGCTTTCAACATCGCTTCGGCGTGCTTGCGGGCGGCATCGGTCTGGCCGCCCAGCATGCGGGTCAATTCCGTGATGCGCTCCTTCCGATCCAGTAAATGGATTTCAGAAATCGTCCGGCCATCTTTCACCTGCTTGCTGACCACGTAATGTGCTGACGCGGTCGCCGCAACCTGAGGCAGGTGCGTGATGCTAAGCACCTGCCGCTTCGCCGCAATCTGACGCATCTTGTCGCCCACCACATTTGCGGTTTCGCCGCCGACGTTGGCGTCCACTTCGTCGAACACCAGAACTGGAATTTCGTCCTCCGCCGCCAACACTGTCTTCAGCGCCAACATCACGCGCGCCAGTTCGCCAGAGGACGCAATCGCGCGCAGCGGCTTCGCCGGTTCGCCGGCATTCGGAGCGAATTGGAATTCGATCGAATCGAAGCCAGTTGACGAGAGTTTCGGGTTTGGAGTTTCGGGTTTAGCGTCTTCTCCAACTCGAAACTCGGAACTTGAAACGCGAAACTCGTGCGTTCCGAGAGCCACATCGAACCGGCTTTGTTTGAAGCCAAGATCGTTGAGCTGTTTGCTGACGGCTTTGCTGAGCTGCGGAATCACCTTCTGCCGCTTCGCTGAAAGGTCGGCGCCCGCTTTCCGAAGTTCCTTGTCGAGCTTCTCGAGCTGCGCGTTGAGCTTGGCGAGTTCTTCATCGCGCTGTTCCAGACTTACGAGTTTGCGCTGTGCTTCTTCGCCGAAGGCAATTACGTCCGCCACGCTGCCGCCGTATTTGCGTTTCAACGTATGCAGCAACGTGATTCGCTCCTCCAGCTGCTGAAGCCGCTCGGGATCGATGTCCACCTTGTCCACGTAGTGGGATAGCGCGGACTGGAGTTCATTGAGCGCAGCCACGGCCTGCTCATGCTGCTCAACAATCGGCGCCGCACCCAAATCGATGCGCTGCAATTCCTGCAACGTGCGGCCGATCACGCCCGCCTGCGTCAGCACCGCGTCGTCGCTTTCAGAAAGCGCGTTCAAGGCCGCCTGGCTGAGCTGGAGCAGCTTTGCCGCGTTGGTGGCACGCTGATATTCCTGCTCTACGCCTTCGTCTTCGCCCGGCTGCAATCGCGCCGCGGAAATCTCGTTCACTTGAAAGCGCAACAAGTCCAGTTGCTGCGCGTACGTTTTCTCGTCCACGATCAACGCGGCCTTCTCGTTTTCAATCGTGCTACGCTTCTGAACCAGTTCAGCGAATGCCTCGCGCTCGTTCTGCAAGCCGCCGAAAGCGTCCAGAATGGACAACTGCCGCGACGTATGCAGCAGCGATTGATGATCGTGCGGCCCGTGCATGTCCACGAGCCATTCGCCGATGCTGGCCAACGCGGCGAGGGTCGCAGGCGAGCCGTTCACAAACTGGCGATTCGATCCTGCACTCGTGAACGTGCGCTTCAAAACGAGCTGCCAATCTTCGCATGGTTCGAGTCCGTTCTCTTCCAGGAATTCCGCGATCGGCGCCTTGAGTTTGCTAATATCGAAAACCGCTTCAACCGAGCAACTGTCTGCGCCGCTGCGGATCAAGGTGCGGTCCGCGCGTTCGCCGAGGACGAGGTTCAGCGCGCCGATGATGATGGATTTGCCCGCGCCGGTTTCGCCAGTGATCACGTTGTAGCCCGGCTGCAACTCGAGCGTGAGATCGGCCACGAGGGCGAGGTTTTTAATGCGCAGGACCGTCAACATGGGTAGGTTTCCGCTTCGATCGCTTTAACCACAGTTGAACACAGATGGACACAGATAATGAACCTGTCGTTGCCGGGCACGAAAGCAAAGCGGCAAGTCGCCCGCAGGCCGTTCGGCCCTCGCGACGCGCCTCTGAATCCGTGTTTATCCGTGTTCATCCGTGGTTGAAATTGAATCCTCCGGCAATCTGCAGCGAAAGAAAATTCTAAATGGCGTTCTCGTTCACCTTTCTCGGCTCAGGCACTTCGCAAGGCGTGCCGATCATCGGCAAGGATTATCCCCCAGAGTTCCTCGCCAATCCCAAGAATCATCGCACGCGCCCGTCTATTTACGTCGAGACCGATCAGGTGAAGTTCGTCATCGATACGACGCCCGAGTTCCGGATCCAATGCCTGCGGGAGAACATCCGCTGGCTGGACGCCGTGATCTTCACGCATCCGCACGCGGATCACATCATGGGCCTGGATGACTGCCGGCGGTTCTGCGATCTTCGCGGCGGGACGGCGCTGCCGATCTACGCGAATCGCGAAACGATGGAAGTTTTGAAGCGCGTTTTCCTCTACGCCTTTCACGACGGACCGTGGCCGAAGGGTTACTTCATTCCAGAACCGCACATGGTCGATGGGCCGTTCGAACTGGGGGATTTGCGCATCGAACCGTTCGCCTTGCCGCACGGGCGAATCATGACCAACGGCTACGTCTTCACTCAAAACGGCCGCAAACGGCTCGCCTACTTCAGCGATTGCAAGGAAGTTCCCACCGAAGCTGTTGAAGCGGCGAAAGGCGTGGAGATGGCCGTGCTCGATGCGTTGCGCTACTCACCGCATCCCACGCACATGTGCCTGGACGAAGCGCTCACTGCCGCACGCCGGATTGGCGCGGGCGAAACGATCTTCACGCATCTGACCCATGATTACGATCACGACGTGGCGCAGGCGGAGCTGCCACCGGGAGTGCGGTTTGCATGGGACGGATTAAAGATCAATTTGGATTAACGGCGCACGGCGTGTAATCTTCGAACGTTTCCAAATCGACCATGCAACAATTCGCCATCGGCAAATTTCTGATCGTCGTCGCGCTGCTGCTGACGTGTCCCATCGGGTTCGGAATCGCCGCCGAGAATCCAGGCGACGAGGTGATTGTCGTTTACAACTCGCGCGTGCCGGAATCAAAGACAGTTGCCGACCACTATGCCAAGGCGCGAAGCGTTCCAGCCAGCCAGGTGATCGGACTTGCCTTGAGCACCGGCGATGACATGGCGCGTTCGGAATATCGCGAGAAGCTGGAGAAGCCGCTCGCCGAGAAGATTGAGAGCCTGAAGCTTTGGCAGATTCGTTCACAGTTCATCAAGGGAACGAACAAGGAGCCATCGCGCGTGGTATGGAAGCCGGTTCAGTCCAAAATCCACTACGCCGTCCTTTGCTACGGGATTCCATTCCGCATCCGGCCGGAAGAAGCGCTGAAGGAGAAGGAAGCTGCCGATCTGCGCCCGGAACTGCGCCGGAATGAGGCCGCCGTTGATACGGAACTTGCGCTGCTTCCGCTGCATCAAAGCCCGCTGACCTTGACGGGGCCGAGTTCGAACCCGGTTTACGGCTCGACGAACGAAACCCATTTCTCCGCGACGAATGGCGTGCTGATGGTGACCCGGCTCGACGGGCCGACGGCAGAAATCGCGATGGGCCTGGTCGATAAAGCCCTCGAAGCGGAGAAGAGCGGTTTGTGGGGTCGCGCTTACATCGATATTCGGAACATCGCGGATACGAACTACGCCGTTGGCGACAGCTGGCTGCGCGGTGCGGCGGAAGTCTGCCGGCATCTCGGATTTGAAACGACGGTGGACACCAATGCCGGGATTTTTCCCGCGGCGTTTCCGATCAGCCACATCGCATTCTACGCGGGATGGTATGAGAACGAAGCTTCCGGCGCATTCGGCCGCGACAACGTTGAGTTTCTGCCCGGCGCGTTTGCGTATCACCTCCATTCGTACAGCGCGGCGAAATTGCGCAGCACGAAGGCGAACTGGGTTGGGCCGCTGCTCGCAAAAGGCGCGACGATTTCGATGGGTTCGGTCACGGAACCGTATCTGGGCGGCACGCCAGACATCGCAATCTTTGCCGGGCGCTTCCTGTTTCATGGAATGAACTTCGGCCAATCCGCCTATGCCGCGCAGCCGATTCTCTCGTGGCAAACCACGGTTGTCGGCGATCCGCTTTACCGTCCGTTCGGCAAGCCGGCGCAGAAGCAGCATGAGGAGCTCGCCGCCGCGAAAAGCAAATGGTTGGAATGGTCGTTTCTGCGGCTGGTGAATCTCAATCTCGTTCGAGGGTTGCCGCCCGCGCAGATGCAGTTGTTTCTGGAGCAGCTGCCGCTCACGAAGGAAAGCCCGGTGCTCACGGAGAAACTGGCCGACCTCTACAACACGGGCGGGAAACCCTCATCCGCCGCAGAGTTCTGGGAACGCGCTTTGAGCCTGAATCCATCGCTGCAACAAGCGATCCGGATCCGGCTCGCGCTTGGTGACAAGCTGGTGGCGCTTGATCGCAAGCAGGAAGCCGTCGCCGTGCTGGCGCGCATTCCACAGGACGATCCGGAGTATCCCGGCCGCGCAAACGTCTATCGCAAACTCGCGTTGCTCGCCAATCAGCTTGGCAAAAAGGAAGCCGCGGCTGAATACGAGGAGCGAGCGAAGGACGCGAAATGAGTTCCTAGTTCCAAGTTCCCGGTTCAAGAGTTGAGTTGAGTTCTGAATTCCAGGTTTCTTTGGAATTTGGACCCTGGATTTTGCAGCTTCAGGCCCGGGCGTTTCCACTTTCCCGCTGTCCCGCTTTCCGCTTTTCTGACGCCGATGCCTGAATTTTACGATACCCACGCCCATCTCGATTACCCGGATTTCGCCAGCGAACTGCCACAGGTGATCGAACGCGCCGCAGCCGCCGGCATTTCCAAAATCATCAGCATTGGCACCAACCTGGAAAGCAGCCGCCGCGCAATCGCCTTGGCAGAGCGTTTTCCTAACGTTTACGCCGTCGTGGGCTGGCATCCGTCGGACGCGCTGGATGCACCGGAAGACATTCGAAGGGAATTGCGCGAACTGGCGCGGCAGCGCAAGGTCGTTGCCCTCGGTGAAACGGGTTTGGATTATTACCGCCTGCCCAGTGCGCAATCCAAAGGCACGGTTGAAGACGATGTCCGTTACCAAGTGCGCCAGGCGCAACTCTTCCAGCAACACCTGGAAGTCGCCGCAGAACTGGGATTGAACTGCGTGATTCATCAGCGCGGCGATTGTGTGGAGGACACGCTCCGGATTCTCGAGCCGTTCGCAACGCGTGTGCGCGGCGTGTTCCACTGTTTTGCGGGTGACGTGCCGACGATGCAGCGAATCCTGGCTGTGAATTCGATCGTGAGTTTCACGGGCATCGCCACTTTCAAGAACGGCCAGAACGTGCGAGATGCCATTGCGGCCGTGCCCCGGGGCAAGTTCATGCTGGAAACGGACTGCCCGTTCCTTGCGCCGGTGCCCTATCGAGGCAAACGTTGCGAACCAGCATACGTGAAGGAGATTTCGGAAACGGCCGCGCAGGCGAGGAATTGCTCGCTCGAGGAACTGAGTGCGATCACGTGCCAGACGGCGCGCGAGTTCTTCCGCGGCTTGTGAGGCTGCGACTCAGGACCAAGACTTCAGATGCCGTTCAAACCTTTCAGATACGCGAAGATCAATTGCGGCAGGTCGCGGCTGTAACCGCCTTCCAGAAGGCTCACGACGGGAATCTGCAACGCACGGAAGTTCTCCCCCAGCCAGTGGAAGTCGTCCGCCTCGAGCGTCTCCTGCGAAAGGGGGTCGCGCACGTAAGCGTCGAATCCGGCGGATACAAACACGATTTCCGGCCGGAATTTCTTCAGTTCATCGAAGGCCGACGACAGCACTTCCCGATAATGTCCGCGAGGTGTGTGCTCACTGAGCGGATAGTTGAAGCAATTGTTCCCCGCGTTCTTTCCCCCCGTTCCCGGATAGGCGGGGAACTGATGGATCGAGTAGAACATCGCGCCTTTCTGGTTCAGCAGAATGTCCTCCGTGCCATTTCCGTGGTGGACGTCGAAATCGTAAACGGCCACCCGCTTTGCGCCGCTCGCCAGCGCCTCCAGAGCCGCGATGGCGACGTTGTTCAGGTAACAAAATCCCATCGACTTGGTGCGCGTGGCGTGGTGACCCGGCGGACGCATCAGGCCGAAAACCGATTCGCCGTTGCGTGCGCAGCGCAGCGCTTCCAAGGCAGCCCCCACCGATGCCCGGGCGTAATTCCCGATGTTGGGATAGAAGGGCGTGTCGCTGTCGAAGTCAGCATCGACGTTCAATCGTTCCAACACATCCGCCGAATGCGCGCGAAGAATCGCTTCCTCCACGCAAGCTCCAGGCTGTGCCCAATCGATCGCCATCTCCTTCTGCTCCCTCAAGAGATCGACCGTGCGGCTGATCCGGCCCGGGCGCTCTGGATGGCCGGGGGACGAATATCCGGTGCAGTTTTCGTCGGTGATGATTTTCACATCAGGGTTGAAATCTGAGTGTGACTTGAAAACCCTCGATGGGACTCGCTTAACTCGCCCGTCTGATGGGATTATTCCTGTGGATAGACGAGCACGCGGTCGTGGACGAGCACGATCAAGTCGTTTCGACCGTCTCCAGTCACGTCAGCAACGGCAGCTTCGCGCGGTTCGGGCAAATCGCTGCGGCGGCTGCGGAACGTGCGTTCCTCAAACACCTGCCAGCGATTTGCGGGAGTCAGTTTGTGATCGGCCGAGAAGATCACGAGATCGAGGTAATGCCGCTCGGTTTCCAGAAAGACGAGGTCCTTGCGTTGGTCATTGTTGAGATCGCCCGAAACGACATCGGTCAAATAGCCGTTCCGGATCGGCGTCTCGTAACCGTCCAGTTCGCTCAGTTCCCAAGCCGAACCGCTCAACATCTGCCAGGCCACCGCATTCAATCCGATCAACGCCACTGCATTCGGCGTACGGCCGCCAAACGCGATAGGCAGCAGCTGATTGAAGCTCGTGACTGGCAGATCGATGCTGCGCGCCACGCGCCAGACCCCGCCACCATCGCGTTCGCACAATGTCAGCGCCTTCCGTTCCGCATCGAGCAGGAACAGTGATGCCACAGCATTGGTGCCGTTTGGAACCGCCGCTGCCGCGGTGATCCGCGAATCGCTGCCCGCGCCGTTGATCTGGTCCTTCACTTTGAAAACCCAGCCGCCGCGGTTGGTGGATTCCTGCGACGAACCCGTTTGCAGGACCACCGACCGGAGGAAATTTTTCTGCGGCAGCAAGAGCTCCAATTTGCCGTCGCCGTCCGTGTCGGCAATGCTCAACCAGGGTTGATCCATCGTTCCGCCGGGCGGTGCCACGTCGATCTCTTCGTAATCCTTCCCAGCCACCTGGCGCAGCACTTTCACACGTTCATAAGGGCACAGCACCACGATGTCCTGCAATCCGTCTTGATCGGCATCATGCGAGACCGCCGTGCTTGGGTTCGCTTTGAAGCTCTCGCTCAATTTCTGCACGCGCGATTTGCCGTCGGCCCAGCGACTCACGAGCGAGCGCCGGCCGTCCTGATCTACAATGATGACCAACGCCGGCTTGCCGGCGGACAAGGTCGTCAGCGTCATCGCCAGTGGGCGCCCATCCGTGTGAATCAGGGTGGGAAACGGAAAACTCGATTTGTCGTCCAGCCGCGTGACGCCGATCTGCCGTTCATCCGAACTGAGCATGAACACTTCGAGCTTGCCGTCGCCGTCCCAGTCGCCCGCCTCCAGATCGCTCACGCCGGCCAGGGTGGGGAAGGTCCGCGCGCTGGCGAGCGCCCCGTCCTTTTGCTGCAACGAAAGTGTCATTTGTCCGCTCTCCGGTTCCGCCACGAGCAGATCGGAAAGTCCATCGCCGTTCACATCGGCCCACAGCGTGCCGCGCCTGGATTTCTCCGTGCGGTTCAATGGCAGCAGCTGAAATTGTCCGGCCAGAAAGCTTCCAGCCAGCGTTTCTGCCTCCTTGCGATTGAACTGCGAAATCTGCGCGCGCCCGGAATTCTGCGCGATGGTCATCACCTGAACCTTCGCATTCGGCTCCAGGTTGTCCGACCAGTAGGACCGAATTGGCGCCATCGAGAAATACATCTCCGGCCCCAGCTCCCCGTCGCCCTTCTGCAAACGGAAACGGAACGGATTCCGATCCTCCCAATTCACCAGCAGCAGATCGTCGCGCCGGTCGCCATCGACATCAAGAATCTGAACCGACTTCACCGAGCCGCTCAGAGGAATCCGCTGTGGTTCGCCAAGCGTGTGGTTTGTCAGTTGCGGAATGAAGTGAATGCTGCTTTCGGCGAGCAACGCGAGGTCGGCAAGCCCATCGCCGTTGAGATCGCCGGTGGTGAGGGCGTTGGGCGTCAACTGCCCGTTGTTCAACGGCCATCTGCGGGGTGCGCTCCAGACATTGGTTCCTTCGTTGAACTGAACCACCAGTTCCTTCGGCTCGCCGTAATACGCCACGTCCGGACGCTGGTCGCCATTGAAGTCAGCCACCGCCATCGACGCGATGCGTTTTTCGGATGCGATCGACTCGATCTGGAAACGTGCGTCGGGGGGCAGTTCGTTGATGTCCTGGCGGCCGGTCCAGCGGGCGCGCTCAGCGGCGTTCGTTTTCCCGGTTTGGTTCAGCAGGATGTTGATCTTCGACCGGGAGTTGTTGGCTACCACGATGTCCTGCAATCCGTCGCCATCCACGTCCACGACGCGCAATTGCGTGATCAATGGGTCGATGGGAAAAATCTCCGGCCCGGCGAAACTGAACTCGCTCTTGTTGGTCTGCGCAGCCAAGGGGAACGATGCTGCCAGGAATCCCGCCAGCCACAGTGAAACTCGCTTGGGTGAAGTCATATTCAAGAGTCGCGCGAAGGTGCCATCCGCGAACCGTATTTTCCAGCCTTATTCCCCGATCAAATGCGCGGCGATTTTCCGCGCGTGCGACGCGGTGCGATGTTCCCAAACGTAAATGCCCTGCCACGTGCCAAGCGCCAGGTGGCCGTCACGCACCGGAATGCTCAGGTTCACTGCCGTCAGCGCGGTGCGCACATGTGCCGGCATGTCGTCATCACCCTCCGCCGTGTGAACGAAGATCGTGTCCCCATCCGGAACCAGCCGTTCAAAGAAGGCGTCCAGATCGCGCCGCACATCGGGATCGGCATTCTCCTGAATCAACAGCGACGCCGACGTGTGTTTCAGGTGAAGCGTCAGCACGCCGTTTTCCATCTGCGCGGAAGAAACCCACGCTCCAACGTCTCGCGTGATCTCGTAAAGCCCCCGGCCGCGGGTGGAGACCTGGAAGTCGTGAAATGCCTGGCGAAGCATGGGGGCTGGCGTTACGGCGTTTGTGTGCCGCCGTTCAACATCCGTTCCATGTCCGGGCTGGGCGTAATCCCAGCCGCAACGGCCTTCCGGTAATGGACTCGCGCCAGCTCCAGCTGCGGCGGTTGTTGCGCGAGGTAAATGACCGCCAGGTTGTAATGCGCGCTGGCGTAGTTGGGATCGAGCATGATCGCCTTCCGCAGCGCCTGTTCAGCGGCCTTGCGCAGCCCTTTCTGGCTGAGCGTCAACCCGAGGTAGTTCTGGATTTCGGCATTCTGTGGATCGAGCTTCGCTGCGCGGCCGAGGGCATCGAGCGAGTCGTCGAGCCGGTTCTGTCGGAACCGCAGCAGGCCCATGAGCGAAAGGGAGAAGGAATCGTCCGGCGCGTTCGACAACGCGAGGTCGAGATTCCTTTCCGCCTCATCGTAGCGCTGGAGTTCCATCTGGATTGCCGCCAGGTTCGCCCGCGTATAAACGTTTTTGTCATCCAGCTTCAGCACTTCCTGGTACTTCTCCTCCGCCTTGTCAAACCGGCGCGCGGCAAATTCCCTCTGCGCCTCGTTCACGAGGGTCATCGCGCCCGCTGGAAGGTTGCGTGATGAAACGCGACCGGATTTTCCGGCGACCACTTCAGCTTCGGCCTTCTTGATCAAGGCTTCCTCTTCCTCGGTGTAAGGAATCTTCTGAGTTTCGATCACGGCCAGTCGCGTGCGCAGCACCTGGATTTCGTTTTGAAGCTCCTCCACTTTCGCATTCGCGCCGCCGCGTGTGCGCAAGCTGGCCAGTTCCTTTTGTGCGGCTTCGAGCTGGTTTCGCAGCTCGTCACGTTCGCGTTCAAGCTGCTGGATGCGGACCGCTTCGGCCGGGTCCGATTGCGCAATCACGTTCGTCACTGCTTTAGCCGCGGTTTGCGCCGTCTTGAGCCGCTGTTCCAGCGCGGCGTTCTCCAGCTTCAAGACGTTTTGATCGGTGGTAAGAACCGCAACGTGCGCTTTCGCGGCGGACAATTCCTGCGCGAGCCGATCCGATTCCGGCTGCGCTGCCCTGGCTTCCGCGAGCTGCTTTTTCACGATCTCGTGCTCGGCACGCAAAGCGGCCAATGCGTCCGCCTCCAGGGCCAGAGCCTTCGTGCGTTCCTGCAAAGCCGATCTTTCCAACGCGAGACGCGACGCCGCGTCGCTCTGCTCCAACAGCTGCTTCCGGGTCGATTCCAATTCCTTTTGCAGTCCGGCGATCGCCGGTGAACTCGGATCGGCTGCGGCCGATTGCAATTTCTTCTCCAAATCGGCCTTCTCCACCGTGAGTGCTGTGACCCGGTCAGCGTTCTCCGTGGCCTTCTGATTCGCTTCCGCCAGCTGCTTCTTCAGCTGTTCGAGTTCCTTGGGATCAGCCGCTGGACGCGGTTCAGCCAGGCTGACCTTGAGCAGGGCGTTTTCCTTTTGCAGATTACGGATTTCAGATTCAGCGCGCTCCAATGCTCGCGGATCGGCCACTGCCGGTTGCACACGCAAAGCCTCCTTCAACTTGGCTTCGAGCGTGGCGTTGTCTGTCTGCAACTGCTGGAGCTGGCTTTTCAATGCGGCGATCTGCGATTCGACCTCTGCGGGCAGAACGGCCGGCTTCGGTGCTGCATTGGTGGCCGCGGCGTCGGCCGGAACCAGCGCCGTCGCATGGCGCAGCGTGATTTCGCTGATGATGGCTTCCAGGAAACTGAGGCGATACTTCACGATGTTGCTGTTCCACTCGGGATAGGAACGCTGGAAGCTCTGCAACTGCTGCAGCGCCTCGCGATACTTTCCCATGGCGCTCACGTATTGCCGGGAATTGTAAGCGGCGTCGCCCTCCTGAATGAGACCATAGATGCGGACGTATTGGTCATCTTGGGCGCGCGCCGGAAGACAAACGCCGATCAGCACCAGGGCAAAAACGAGCGACAACACTCTTTTCATACGGCGCGCATCGTAACGAGACCCTTGAACGAATGGCAAACGATTAGGAGCCGGTGCCGGAGCCGCGCTCTGGCGCAAAATGGGACTTCCTCGAAACCCGTTCGCGGTGTTCCCGCGAAACCGCCGCGCCGATGGCTGGGATGCCTGGCCCCGGGCATTCGCGCCGCAGCGCGGCGCAGGAGGAGTGGCCTGGCAATCGTAAACAGACGTTCGAGATCGCGCTTCTTCCGCGCTTTCGGCGCGAGATTGTTTGGGCCAGGCAATCTTACCCCTGAACGTTGAGCGTTGAATATTCGTTGTTGAATGCTCTTTGCTGAATGTTCCCGATTCTGGGGTTGTGGGCAGAATTGCCAGACTCACGACTCGCCAAGTGATCGATCGTCGGTAATGTTGTTTCGTGCTCCCATTCCAGGACAGGAACACTCTGGGGAAGTTGCGCGGCATTTTTCGGCGCCACTGGCAGCAACTGCTCCGAATCCGCGAAAAAATCCGTTTCAGCGAGGAAGCCTTTCACCTTGTGCTTGCGGGCGGCGTAGGCGTCATCGGCGGACTGGTGAACCTCTTTTTCTACTATGCGAATGAATCGACCAAGCTGCTGTTCTTTCGGCGGCCAGGCGATCCCGCTGAGATCGCGGAAATGATGAACGGCTGGGAACGGCTCATCTTCCCCACGCTTGGAGGGTTGATTGCGGGGCTGATTCTCTTTTGGGGTTTACGCCTCGTGGGGCCGCAGGGTTCGAGCAATCTTCTGGAAGTGGTGGTGGCAGGCGATGGGCGGCTGCCGCTGCGAACGGCCGTGGTGAAGTTTTTCTCGTCGCTGGTAAGCATCAGTTCGGGAGGCTCGATCGGGCGCGAAGGCGGCGTGACCCAGCTTTCAGCCACGCTCGCGTCGAAGTGGGGCCAGCTCGCGAAATGGCCGCCGTACCGGTTGCGCATGCTGGTGGGTTGCGGAGCCGCCTCGGGGATTGCCGCCGCTTACAATGCGCCGATCGCAGGCGCCGTTTTTGCATCGTTGATTGTACTGGGCAATTTCTCGATGAACCTGTTCGCGCCGCTGGTGTTCGCATCGGTGGTGGCGTCGATGGTTTCGCGCAGCTTCTTTGGGATCAAACCGTGGTATTCGGTTCCGCCCTTTGATTTCACGAGCGTGCTCCAGCTGCCGTGGTTTCTGATCCTGGGCGTGCTCGCCGGCGTGCTTGGCGCGGCGTTTCTCGTGTTGCTGCATCGGAGCGAAATCGTTTTCCAGAAATTGAAGGCGCCCATTTACGTGCGCGTGGCGCTGGGCGGGTTGTTGGTGGGAATCGTGGCGCAGGTTTTTCCACAGGTCTGGGGCAACGGTTATTCCGTGACGAACCAATTGCTGCTCGATCCGGTGCAGCTGGTTCGAGAACCGTTTTCCGAAGAAGAGCAATTGCTCATAGTCGTGGGCGGTTTGCTGGTGGCGAAGATGGTCGCCACGCTGGCAACGGTGGGTTCCGGGGCGGTCGGGGGCGTGTTTACACCCACGCTGTTTCTTGGCGCGTGTCTCGGTTCGGTTTTTGGAATGACGCTGCACCGGCTCGGTTTTGCTGCCGGGCTTCCCGTCGCAGCGTTTGCAATGGTGGGCATGGGAAGCATGCTGGCGGCGACGACGCGTTCGCCGTTGCTGGCCATCATCATGATCTTCGAAATCTCCCTCGACTACTCGCTGATGCCGCCCTTGATGCTGGGGTGTGTGGTGTCGATCATTGTGGCGGGACGCTTCGTGGCGGATTCCGTTTACACTGAGCCTCTGCGGCGGAAGGGCCTGATGTTGCGCAAGGAAAGCACTGATCCCGGCGCGGCGACGGAACGGACGGTGGCGGACATCATGCAGGCGCCGGTCGCGCCGGTGCGTGAGAACACTCGGTTGCGGGAAATCGCGGAACGGTTTCTCAGCAGCCCGAACAACTTCCTGCCCGTCGTTGATTCCAAGGAGCAACTGATTGGCATTGTCGCCCTGCACGACTTGAAGGAATACCTGAATGGCGGCGCGGAGTTGAACGCAATCATTGCTTACGACGTGATGCGCCCGCCGCCGGCCTGTGTGACGCCGAACCAGCGGCTGCTCGATATTCTGCCGGTGGTGCTGTCGAGCGAGCAACGGAACATTCCCGTGGTAAGCACGCTCAAGGAAAACCGGTTGATCGGTGCAGTCGTTCGCGCGGAGGTGTTGAATCTGTTCTCCGAAGCCATCGCCGCGAGCAGCAAGCCAGAAGGCAAAACGTGAAGCGATTCAGCTGGAACGGGGGCTGTTAAAACAATGTGGGCAGTGCGACGGCGATGGCGAGAATCCAGATCAGCAGCACTGCGACGGCTTTCGAAAATCCGCGCCGGACCAGCCGATGCGACAGATGATTGTTGTCGCCGATCCAAAACGGCTTGCCCATGCGCGTGCGGAGAATCACCACCCAGACCAAATCGCCCAGCGGCACGGCCAGAATGAGCAGGGGACTGAGGACGGCCCACGCGCGTGGCTGTTCGGCGGTGTGGAAATGCGGCAGAATCGCCAGCACGGCGAGCAGGTATCCCACGACGTGGCTGCCGGAATCGCCCAGGAACGATTTCGCCTTCGGATAATTGTAGGGAAGAAAGCCCAGCAACGCGCCGCAAGTGAGCGATGCGATCAAGGCGACGAGATATTGTCCCGCGCTGCCCGCGGCGATCGCGAAGAACGCGGCGCCGATTGCGCCCAGGCCACCGCACAGGCCGTTCATGTTGTCCATGAAGTTGAACGCGTTGATCAGGGTAAGAATCCAGAGAACGGTGATCGCATAGCTGAACAGCATGCTTGGCACGAAGAGCGTGATGCGAATGCCGGAGGCGGCGACCAGCAGCGCGACGAGGAGTTGCGCGGCGAATTTTGGACCGGGTTTCAGCTCGTGTTTGTCGTCCCAAATCCCCACCAGCAGCATGCCGACAGCACCGAGGAGAATTGCCGTGAGTTCCAGCCAGCGGACTTTCAAGCCGTGGACCAGCCGCGCTGCGAGGTCAGGATCGAGTTGCGACGGAAGGAACCAGAGCACCAGCACGGCCGCAATGGTTGGCGCGAGCAGACCGGTGATGAGCGTCAATCCACCCGCCAGCGGCACGGGTTCGGAATGAATCTTCCTATGCCCGGGATCATCGACCAGTCCGCGGCGGAGGCAAAAGAGCCGCCATAACGGCAGCGTGCCCAATGCGAGAAAGAATGCGGACGCAAAGGCCGCGAAATAGAGCAGCGTGAATTTCACGGGGCGGTCACGCCGCGCGCGCGCGCGAGCTGGAGGTAAACCTGGGCCTGTTGTCCGATCATGCGTTCCACCGTGAACAGTTCGGAAACCATCGCCTGTCCGCGGCGGCCGAATTGATAGCGCAATTCCGGATTGCTGGCGAGCGCCAGGAGCCTGGAGGTGACCGCTGCCACATCGGCGGTGCGAACCAGGAAACCCGTTTCACCCTCAAGACAAACCTCATCCGCGCCGTCGAAATCGTAGGCAACAATCGGCTTTCCGGCCGCGAGCG